>NZ_CALFQK010000148.1:0-94206 GCF_937921195.1 uncultured Salinicola sp. | reverse complement strand
TCTACACCGACGGCAGCGTGATGATCAATCACGGCGGCACCGAGATGGGCCAGGGCCTGCATACCAAGATCTGCCAGGTGGTCGCCCGCGAGCTGGGGCTCGATTTCGACGCGGTGCGCATCAGCGCCACTCGCACCGACAAGGTCCCCAACACCTCGCCCACCGCGGCCTCCAGCGGTGCCGATCTCAACGGCATGGCCGCCCGCGACGCCGCCGCCCGGATCCGCCGGCGCCTGCTCGACTTCGCCGCCGAGCACTATCGCCTGGACCGCGAGGGGCTGCGTCTCGTCGACGGCGAACTGGTCTCCGGGGTTGGCGACGTGCACCACCGGGTGCCGTGGGGCGACCTCGTCCAGGCGGCCTATCTCGGTCGCATCTCGCTGTCGGCGACCGGGTTCTACGCCACGCCGCTGATCCACTACGATCGCGACACCGGACAGGGCCGACCGTTCTACTACTTCGCCTACGGCGCCTCGGTCAGCGAGGTCAGCGTCGACACCCTGAGCGGGGAGTACCGGGTCGAACGCGTCGATATCCTTCACGACGTCGGCGACTCGCTCAATCCGGCCATCGACCTGGGGCAGGTCGAGGGCGGCTTCATCCAGGGCATGGGCTGGCTGACCAGCGAAGAGCTGAAGTGGAACGACGACGGGCGTCTGCTGACGGATGGCCCCGCCACCTACAAGATCCCGACCTTCGGCGACCTGCCGCCGATCTTCAACGTCGAACTGCTCGAAGGCCACCCCAACTCCCAGGCCAGCATCTATCGCTCCAAGGCCGTGGGCGAACCGCCCTTCATGCTGGGTATCTCGGTGTGGTCGGCGCTGCGCGATGCACTGTCGAGCCTCACCGACTATCGGGTCAGCCCGCCGCTGGATACTCCCGCCACGCCGGAGCGGGTACTGATGGCGGCCGAGGCGCTGCGCGCCGGGCCTGCGAACGCCGGAGCGTCACGATGAGCGCCGACGGCTCTCCCGGAACCCGCGATCACCGCGAAAGCTGGCACGCCGCGCTGCACCGCCTGCAGGAGTGCGCCCTTCCCCACGTGCTTGCCAGCATCGTCGGCGCTGCCGGTTCGACCCCGCGGGAGCCCGGCGCCAAGCTGGTCGTCACCTCGACGGCGGTCATCGATACGCTGGGCGGCGGCCATTTCGAGCAGCAGGTGATCGAGAGCGCCCGACGGCATCTGGCGGCAACGCCCGTGGCGGCAGGTACCCATCTCGAGGCGTTTCCGCTGGGCGGTCGCTCCGGTCAGTGCTGCGGCGGGTTCGTGCATGTACTGATCGAGGTCTTCGCCGGCGCCGACAGCCACCTGACGCTGTTCGGTGCCGGCCATGTCGGCCGGGCGCTGGTCGAACTGCTCGCGCCGCTGCCCTGGCGCATCGACTGGTACGACAGCCGCGACGGGGCGTTCCCGCTCGGGGCCTCTCACGACCGCTATCCCGACCGCGTCCGGCCCCTGACGCTGGCGGCGGATGCCGAAGGCGTGGCACAGGCCGTGGCGGCCATCCCCCGTGACGCTCACGTGCTGGTGATGACCCACGACCACGCCCAGGATCGCGATCTGATCGCGGCACTGTTATCGCGAGCCCACTCGGGCGGCGAGGGATTGCGCTCCATCGGCATGATCGGCTCGTGCAGCAAATGGGCCAGTTTTCGCTCGCGCCTGGCCGCCGCCGGGCTCGATGACGCCGCGCTGGCACGGGTTCGCTGCCCCATCGGCCTGGTCTCCACCGCCAGCAAGCGCCCCTGCGAGATCGCGATCAGCGTGGCCGCCGAGCTGCTGGCCGATCGCCACGAGCCGCAAGACGCGCCGGATCGGCGGGGCGCGGCACCGGAACGACTTCGCCACGCCTTTTCCACCACCGATCCGATCGACAACGCCCACTCGACAGGTTCCGCCAGAGAATGACCATGCAAACTCACCACCGCCTGCTTCGCGGCCCGCTCTTCACCTGTCTCGACGATCCCGGCGAGGACGCCGTGCCGCTGGCCGGTGCCACCCGCTATCTCGAGGACGGGGCGATCTGGATCGTCGACGGCCACATCCACGCCGTCGAACCTTTCGACGCGCTCGCCGATCGGCTGCCCGTCGACATCGAGATCGTCGACTACCGCGACAAGCTGATGATGCCCGGCTTCATCGACAGCCACGTTCATTACGTCCAGCTCGACATCATGGCGTCCTATGGCCGCGAGCTGCTCGACTGGCTCAACGACTACACCTTCCCCGCCGAATGCCGGTTCGCCGATGCCGAATACGCCCGGGCCGGCGCCGAGCGGTTCCTCGACGAGATGCTGCGGGTCGGCACCACCACCGCGCAGGTGTTCTGCTCTTCGCATCCGATCTCGGTGGACAGCTTCTTCGCGGCGGCCCAGCGTCGCCAGTTGCGCATGATCGCCGGCAAGGTGCTGATGGACCGCCATGCGCCGGACGCCCTGACCGACGACACTCTGGGCGGCGTCCGCGACAGCGAGCGGCTGATCGCCGACTGGCATGGCCGCGATCGTCTCGACTACACCCTGACGCCGCGCTTCGCGCCGACCTCCACTCGCGAGCAGCTCGACGCCGTGGGCGGCGTGCTGCGCAACGCCCCCGATCTCTACCTGCAGACCCACCTGTCGGAAAATCGCGGCGAGATCGCCTGGGTGGCCGAGCTGTTTCCGGAAAGCCGTGACTATCTCGATGTCTACGAGCGCCATGGACTCGTCGGCCCGCGCAGCACCTTCGCCCACGGCATCCACCTCAACGGGGAGCAGCGCCGGAGACTGGCGCAGGGAGGCGCCAACATCGCCTTCTGCCCCACCTCGAACCTGTTCCTCGGCAGCGGATTGATGGATCGCCTGGCCTGCCGGGAGGCGGGGTTGATGACATCGCTGGCCAGCGATGTCGGCGGCGGCACCTCGCTCTCCGGCCTCGGCACCCTGCAGGGCGCCTATCAGGTCGGCGCCCTGCTCGGCCAGGCCCTGACCGGTTGGCAGGGATTCTATCGGCTCACCCTGGGCAACGCCCGGGCGCTGCATCTGGACGACAGGATCGGCAGCCTGCAGCCGGGGTTCGAGGCGGATATCGCCGTTCTCGACCCCGAGTCCACCCCGTTGATGGCACGCCGCCTGTCCCAGGCCACGACCCTGGCGGAGCGCCTGTTCGCCATGATGATGCTGGGCGACGACCGCACGGTGGCAGCGACCTGGGCCAACGGCCGCCTGGTGCACCAGCGCGATGCCACGACGGCCTGATCCCGCCGGCGCTCAGCCGTTGGCCGTCTCCGGCAGCGGATAGCGGCGATCCGACGTGCCGGCCTTGACCACCTGGCCCGGCACGTCGTGGCCGATCATCGCCGGCAGCAGCTCGGCGGCGGCGATCAGCCGGTCGAGATCGACCCCTGTCCCCACCCCCATCTGCTCGAACATGTGGACCAGATCCTCGCTGCACACGTTGCCGCTGGCCCCCGGCGCGTAGGGACAGCCTCCCAGGCCGCCCAGCGCGGCATCGAACCGGGTGATCCCGCTCTGCCAAGCGACCAGGGCATTGGCCAGCCCCATGCCACGGGTGTCGTGGACGTGGAGCGTCACCGGCAGCCACGGCCAGCGGCTCAACGTCTCGCGGCTCAGGTCGGCGACCTGGCGTGGATTGGCCATCCCGGTGGTGTCGCACAGGGTGATCCCCTGGACGCCCAGCGCCAGCAGCTTCTCGGTGATCGACAGCACCCGCTTGAACGGCACCTCGCCTTCGAAGGGGCAGCCAAACGCCGTCGAGATCGAGGCGTTGACGAAGACGTCGCTTCCCCGGGTGATCTCCAGGATGTTGGCAAAGCGCTCCAGCGACTGTTCCGCGGTCATGCGGAGGTTGGCACGGCCGTGGCTGTCGCTGGCCGACAGCACCAGGTTGATCTCGTCGACCCCGCAGGCGAGGGCACGCTCGGCGCCCTTCTCGTTGGGGACCAGTACCACGTAGCCGACTCCCGCCACACGCTCGATGCCGCGCATGACCTCCTCGGCATCGCGCAGGTTGGGAATCGCCCTGGGCGAGGTAAACGAGGTCGCCTCGATCTTCGCCAGCCCGGTGCGGGAGAGCGCATCGATCAGCCGAATTTTCTCCTCGGTGGGAACGAACCGCGATTCGATCTGGAGACCGTCTCGCGGCGCCACGTCGTTGACGGTGACGCGGGACTGCATGGTCGTCGACCTCATCAGATCACTCCTCGTTCGCGCATCTTCGCCTGGGTATCGCGGTCGATCCCCAGCTCGTCGAGTACCGTCTGGGTATGCTGGCCCAGCGCCGGGCCGCCGCCTTCGATTCGTCCCGGCGTGCGGCTCAGCTTGGGCAGCACGCCGGGCACCTTGAGCGATTCGCCATCGCCCAGCCGGATGGTCTCGATCATCTCCCGGGCCAGGTAGTGCGGATCGGCGACGATATCCTTGGCGGTATAGGGGTAGCCCACCGGCACGTGAGCGCTCTCCAGCACGTCGAGCACGTAGTCACGCCGGTGGCGGCGGGTCCAGTCGGCGATGGCGCCATCGATCAGCTCGGCGTGCCGGCTGCGGCCGTCGTTGTGGGCGAAACGCGGATCGTCGGCGAGATCCTGGCGGCCGATCGCCGCCATCAGGCGCTTGAAGATACTGTCGCCGTTGCCGGCGATCAGCACGTACTCCTCACCCTCCCCATCGCCCGACGCGCAGGGATAGGCATTGGAGGGCGTGATGCCCGGCAAGGCGCTGCCGCTGGGTTCGCGAATCACCCCGGCATTGTCGTATTCAGGGATCAGGCTCTCCATCATCGCGAATACCGATTCGTAGAGCGCAACGTCGATGTACTGCCCCTGGCCGCTGCGATGACGCTCCTGCAGTGCCAGCAAGGCGCCGATCACGCCGTACAGCGCCGACAGCGAATCGCCGATGCTGATCCCCACGCGCACCGAGGGCTGATCGGGATGACCCGAAAGGTAGCGCAACCCGCCCATCGCCTCGCCGATGACGCCGAATCCCGGTCGATCGCGATAAGGGCCGGTCTGCCCGTAGCCGGAGATACGCACCATGATCAGGCCGGGGTTGCGTTCGCTCAGCGCCTCCCAGCCCAGCCCCCACTTCTCCAGCGTGCCGGGGCGAAAGTTCTCGATCACGATATCCGCCTCGTCGATGAGCCGGCGCACGATCTCCTGTCCCTCCTCCGAGCGCAGATCCAGCGCCAGCGATCGCTTGTTGCGGGTCTGCACATGCCACCACAACGAGGTGTCGTCCTTCAGCACCCGCCACTTGCGCAGCGGGTCGCCCGTTCCCGGCGGCTCGATCTTGATCACGTCCGCACCGAACTCGCCGAGCAGCTTGCTGGCGAAGGGCCCGGCGATCAACTGGCCCAACTCCACCACCTTGAGTCCCGCTAGCGCCTGCGCGCCGTCGCTGGCCGCCATATCGCTCTCCTTCGTGACGTTCGGCAGCGCCTCTCTCGAATCGCTGCCGGCATGGTCGTTCATCGATAGCGGCAGCGTGACCCAGCCTCGGGGCCGCCACAATTAGGCGATCGTCAAGCTAGGCTTCGTCCATCGCGAACGATAGAGTGGCCGGGTCTTCGTCGCCACACAGATGCCGCCACCATGAAGCGAATCGACTTCACCACGCTCAAGCTGTTCGTCGCCATCGCCGACCTGCGGAGCCTGACCCGCGCCGCCGAGCGCGAGCACCTGGCGCTGGCGGCCGTCAGCAAGCGCATCAGCGATCTCGAGGCGCAGCTCTCGACCACGCTGCTCTATCGACGCCCGCGCGGCGTCGAGCTGACACCCGCCGGGCACGCGCTCCTCCATCACGCCCGCCACATGCTGGATAGCCTCGACCATCTCAACGCCGACCTCAGCGAATACAGCGTGGGGATCCGGGGTCACGTGCGCCTGCACGCCAACACCTCCGCGGTCATCGAGTTCCTGCCCGACGACCTGAGCGACTTCACCTGGCGCTACCCGCAGATCCGCATCGACATGCAGGAGCGCCTAAGTCACGAGATCATCACGGCCGTTCGCGACGGCCTCACCGACATCGGCATCTTCTCCGCGCACATTCCCGCCGAGGGCCTTGCGATCCAGCCCTACCGCCGGGACCGGCTGGTGCTGGTCACCGCGCGGGACCATCCGCTGGCGAGCCGACAACGGCTGGCTTTCGCCGAGACCCTGGATCACGACTTCATCGGACTGGAACAGGACTCGTCGCTCCACGCCCTGCTGCACCAGGATTCCCAGAGGCTGTCACGGCCACTGCGGATGCGCATCCAGGTGCGCAGCTTCGAGGGTATCTGCCGCATGATCGACCGCGGGATGGGGATCGGCATCCTGCCCGCCCGGGCCGTCGCCGCCTATCGGGAGAGCCTCTCCCTGGCGACGGTCCCGCTGGTCGACGAGTGGGCGGAGCGCGAACTGGTCATCGGTGTCCGTAACCTGGAGGCGCTGCCGCTGATCGCCCGCCAGATGGTCGACCACCTGGTCGGCGCGGAGACCCGGGAGCGCGAAGCCGCGGCGACCTGAGCCGCGGCGATCATTGCGACCAAGGTGTAAACCCTTCGAAAAGCGCGAAGCCTCGCTTGCCCAGAAACCAATTTTTCCCCTCTCCGCCGCTCGCTACAGTCCTCTAGCGTCTGCTGTCGCCCCTGCCCGCCCGTTGGCGGAGGACGGCAGCGGGACGGGACTCATCCCTGCCGATCGATCACCAGACGACGATCGATAACAAGACCAAGAGGAACGCGCCATGATCAAACCTCACCTCGGGACGCTCATCCTGGGCGGCCTGCTCTGGAGTGCCGCCAGCGCCACCCAGGCGTTCGAACAGACGGGAAAGGTGGATTGCATCGCTCCCGCCAATCCCGGTGGCGGCTGGGATTTCACCTGCCGCTCCGTGGGTCGGGTGCTCGGCGACCTGGAACTGGTGGACGGCAACGTCCAGACCACCAACATGCCAGGAGCCAGTGGCGGTGTCGGCTTCTCTCACGTGGTTCAGAAACGTGCCGGCCAGGAGAACCTGATCGTCGCCGCCAGCACCGTGACCACCACCGGCCTGGCTCGCGGCCAGTTTCCCGGGATGGACGCCAGCATGGTCAACTGGATCGGGACGCTGGGCGCGGACTACGGGGTCATCGCCGTCGCCGCCGACTCGCCGTATCAGTCGCTCTCCGACGTCATGCAGGCGCTGAAGGAGAACCCCCGGGCACTGACCTTCACCGGCGGCACCGCCACCGGCGGCTGGGACCATCTCAAGCTGCTGATGGCGGCCGATGCCGCGGGCGTCGACGAGCTGGCGCGCATTCCCTATCTCGGTTACAACGGCGGCGGCGAGGCGGTGACACAGACCCTGGGCGGCCACGTCGATGCCTTCACAGGCGACATTTCGGAAGTGATCAGCTTCATCGAGTCCGGCGACCTGCGCCCCCTGGCGATCCTCTCCGAGGAGCGCCTGCCCGGCAAGCTGCACGAGTGGCCGACGGCGCGCGAGCAGGGAATCGACACCATCGCCCCCAACTGGCGCGGCTTCTACATGCCGGCGGAGGTTTCCGACGACGCCTACGACTGGTGGGTCGACACCATCGATACGCTATACGCCAGCGACGAGTGGAAGAGCGTAATGACGCAGAACGGCCTGATGCCGTTCGAAATGCATGGCGAAGCCTTCACGGCCTTCGTCAACGACCAGATCGCCCAGATCAGCGATATCTCGCGCCAGATCGGTCTGTCCCGGTAACCCGCCTGGCAGCCGGCGCTCGCTCGAACCATCGAGCGAGCGCCGTTCATCGTATCGCCGGCCTGCCGACGGGCCCAAGCGAATAAACACTCATTATCCGACGAAAGTTGTAGTCAGGGCGCCTAAGCTGAAGGGAGTCGACAATAGCAACAACAGGCTCCCCCATGAAGGCATCGGTCATCAATACGACGGTGGCGGCGTGGCTCGATGCGCTGCCGTTCTGGCTCACGGCAGCGATCATCATCGCTGTCACCATCGCGGCGCATGCGCTGCTCAAGTACGTGCACTTCCGGCTGAAACGAATCGGCGATGGCCGCAACTCCCTGCTCGGCACCACCGCCAAGGCCGTCCACCCGCCGCTGGTGGGCGTGCTCTGGGTCTATGGGCTCTTTGGCGCGGCCCACTTTCTGATCCCGAATGCCGTCGAGGGCCACGCGCTGATCATGACGGTCGCGCACTTCTGTGCCGCGCTGCTCGGCGTCTGGCTGTTGATTCGTCTGTGCCGGCGGCTGGTCGCCACCATGGATCGCTGGGGCGATTCGCGCACCTCGATACTGGAACGCTTTCTGGTGCCGTTCATGGCGCGCTGTCTGGCCGCACTGATCCCGATCTTCGTGCTGTTTTCGCTGTTCCCGGTCTTCATCACCTCGGCCAGCCTCGATGCGGCGCTGCACGACCTGACCAGCCTGATACTGATCGGCAGCATCGCCGGGGTGCTGATTCACGGCGTGAATATCAGCGAGCGCGCGCTGAGTGAGCGCTACAAGTTCGACGACGAAGATGCCATCGCGCGCAAGGTTCATACCCAGATCACGGTCCTGCGCAAGCTGATCAATTTCGTGATCATCATCCTGGCGCTCGCCTCAATGCTGATGGTGTTCGACAAGGTTCGTCAGTTGGGTGCCAGCATTCTGGCCTCGGCGGGGATACTGGGCGTGGTGCTGGGCTTTTCGGCGCAGAAAGTGCTGGGCAACCTGATCGCCGGGATCCAGATCGCGCTGACGCAGCCGATCCAGTTGAATGACTCCGTCATCGTCGAGGGCGAGTGGGGCTGGGTAGAAGAGTTGACGCTTACCTACGCGGTGGTCAGAACTTGGGACTGGCGCCGGGTCGTATTGCCGATCACCTATTTCGTCGACCACCCCTTCGAGAACTGGACCCGCCGCGACAAGGATCTGATCGGCGTCGTCATTCTCTACGTCGACTACCACCTGCCGATGGAGCCGCTGCGGGCCGAGTGTCAGCGAATCGCCGAGGCCTCGCCATTCTGGACCGGACGAGTCTGCAAGGTCCAGATGTTGGAGATGACCGAGCGCAACAAGCAGCTGCGTGTACTGATCAGCAGCAGCGGCGGACCCAACACGTTCGATCTGCGCTGCGAAATCCGGGAAGGCCTGATCGACTTCATCTGCGACAACTACCCCGAGTACCTGCCGACCCTGCGTCTGGATGTCCCCCAGCGCGATGGCGGCAACAAGCCGTCGGACCCGGCGACAACGAGAACCGCGGGGGCCGACGACCAAGGCAGCAGAGCCGGCCCGGCCCAGTGATCACTCCCGGCGATAGACGTCGTCGAAGCGCTCGATGTCATCCTCGCCGAGGTAGCTGCCGCTCTGGACTTCGATCAGCTCCAGTTCGATCTTGCCCGGATTCTCGAGACGATGGACCACGCCCAGCGGGATGTAGGTCGACTGATTCTCCTCCAGCAGGAAGGTCTCCTCGCCCCGCGTCACCCGTGCCGTACCGCGCACCACGATCCAGTGCTCGGCGCGATGGAAATGCTTCTGGAGCGACAGCCGGCCGCCCGGCCGCACGCTGATCTGCTTGACCTGGTATCGCTCCGCGGCGTGCACGCCGTCGTAACTGCCCCACGGCCGGTGGACGCGACGGTGCTGATCCCATTCGGTGCGATTCTGGCGCTTGAGCGTCTCGGCAATGCGCTTGACCGCCTGCGAGGCGTCGCGATGCGCCACCATCACGGCATCCGGTGTCTCGACGATCATCAGGTCGCTCACGCCGATCGCCGCCACCAGGCGGCTCTCGCTGTGGATCAGGCTCCCGCTCACGCCGTCGACGATCACATCCCCGCGCAGCGCGTTGTCGTCCTCGTCCCGGTCGGAGATTTCCCATAGCGACTGCCAGGAGCCGACGTCCGACCAGCCGGCATCCAGCGCGACCACACTGGCGTCCGGGGCGTCCTCAATCACGGCATAATCGATCGACTCGGCCTCGCAGGCACTGAAGGCCTCCGCTCCCACCCTGAGGAAATCGAGATCGACCTGGCGCGCCTCCCAGGCCGATTTCACGGCCGCGAGCATGGCCGGCCGCTGCCGCTCCAGGGCCTGCAGGTAGCGGTCCGCCCGCATCAGGAACATGCCGCTGTTCCAGAGGTAGCGGCCGCTGTCGAGATAGGACTGCGCGGTCTCCGCATCCGGTTTCTCGACGAAGCGCCGGATCGGCACCGCGCTATCGGCGCTCGGGGTCTCCGCGGCTTCGATATAGCCGTAGCCGATCTCCGCCCGCGTCGGCGACACGCCGAACGTCACCAGCCGGCCCTGCTCCGCCGCCGCCCGCGCCGGCGCTATCGCCTCGATCAGCGCCTTCGGGTCGGCCACCGCGTGATCGGCCGGCAACACCAGCATCAGCGCATTCTCGTCGCGGTCAAAGGCCTGCAACGCCGCCAGGGCAATCGCCGGTGCGGTGTTGCGCAGCGCCGGCTCGAGCAGGATATCGCCGGTCACGCCCGCCTCGCGCAGCTGCTCGGCCACCAGGAAGCGATGGGCATCCTGGCAGACGACGATCGGCGCCGCGGGCGATAGTGTATCGAACCGCGCCAGCGTTTCCACCAGCATGCTGCGACGCCCGGTGATGGGTAGAAACTGTTTGGGGTGACTCGCGCGGGACATCGGCCACAGACGCGTGCCGGCACCGCCGGCCAATACCACGGGTATGAGCATCCTTGCCTCTCCTTCGCGCTCGGTTGTCGGGCTGGGCATGGTCGGGCGCTCAGTGCGCCGGACGGCCGCTGATGCGTAGCGAGTCGCCGCGGCCCACCGCAAAATAGAGCAGGCCGGCGGCGCGAACCTGATCGGGTTCGAACAGGTTGCGTCCATCCACGATGACCGGTGTCCGCAGCGTGCGGTGCAGATGGGCGAAATCCACCGTCCGGAAGGATTTCCACTCGGTGCAGATCACCAGCGCATCCGCCCCTTGCAGCGCTTCGTCGCGCCCCCCGACCAGCGTCAGGTCGTCGCGCTCGCCGTAGATGCGTCGACACTCCTCCATGGCTTCCGGGTCGTACGCCCGAACCCTGGCGCCAGCGGCCCAGAGCGCTTCCATCAGGTGGCGGCTCGGGGCTTCGCGCATGTCGTCGGTATTGGGTTTGAACGCCAGCCCCCAGACCGCCACCGTCTTGCCGTCCAGCTGGCCATCGAACGCCTGGCCGAGCTTCTCGAACAGGGTCGACTTCTGGCGGTCGTTGACCGCCTCGACGGCATTGAGCAACTGCGGATCGTATCCGATCTGGCTGGCGGTCCGCGCCAGCGCCTGGACGTCCTTCGGAAAGCAGGAGCCGCCATAACCGCAACCGGGATAGATGAAGTGATAGCCGATTCGCGGATCGCTCCCGATGCCCCGGCGAACCTGCTCGATATCCGCCCCCAACCGCTCGGCGAGATTCGCGATCTCGTTCATGAAGCTGATCTTGGTCGCCAACATCGCGTTGGCGGCATACTTGGTCAGTTCCGCGCTGCGCACGTCCATGAACATCAGTTTCTCGACGCGCCGGTTGTAGGGTGCGTAGCACTCGCGCATCAGCCTTTTGACCCGCTCCGAGTCGGTACCCACGACGATACGGGCACCGTGGGTGAAATCCTCGATGGCGGCCCCTTCCTTCAGAAACTCCGGATTCGAACAGACATCGAATTCGAGGGACACGCCGCGCTCGCCCAGGGTCCCGGCGATGGCCTCGTGAACCCGATCCGCGGTACCGACAGGCACCGTGGACTTGTCGACCACGACCTTGTACTCCTCCATGTGCTGGCCGATGGTCTTGGCCACCGCCAGCACGTACTGCAGATCGGCGCTGCCGTCCTCGTCCGGCGGCGTGCCCACGGCGATGAACTGCAGCGTGCCGAACGCCACCGCTTCCGCGGCATCGGTGGTGAACAGCAGCCGCTGCTGGCCGACGTTCTCGGTGACCAGCGTCTCCAGCCCGGGCTCGTAGATCGGAATCTCGCCCTGCTTGAGCCGGGCGACCTTCTGTTCATCGATATCCATGCACATGACTTCATGGCCCGCATCGGCCAGACAGGCCCCGGTGACCAAGCCGACATATCCGGTACCGAAAATCGTGATTCGCATTGCTATCCCTTCAACCATCGGATGAAAAAAGCGCGAGCCGCGACATCGCGATCCCGTGTGCGGGTCGCGGTCGCCGCCTGGCGATTGTGGTCTATGGTAATCGGTTTTCGACGGCGCGGCGCGGGTCGCCGGGTGAACGCCAGTAAAGCGTGACCAGCCCCGCCACGATCAGATTGTGGACATAGATGCCGGTCCAGAACGAGAGGTAGGACTCGAACTGGTTGACGATCAGCCAATAGCAGAAGAACGCCACCGCGAACAGCGCCACGTCGTTGGGCATGTCGCCCCGGGACCAGGCTCTCCAGGTGATGGTTCCGACCCATGCCATCAGGCCGATCACGCAGGCGAGCCCCAGGACGCCGTAGTTGACCAGCGTCTCCAGCAGGAAGTTGTGCAGATGTCCGAAGTGGGTTTTCACATACTCCGGCAACCAGGGCGTGTGCTCGATCACCAGCTCGCGCCCGTTGCTGCCCCACCCGATCCAGGGTCTCTCGCCGATCCATTGGGTGGCCGCGACCCAGGAGTGGATGCGGATGCCGATGCTGGTATAGGGCAACGTATCCAGCCGTCCCGACAGCAACTGCGCAATGATCTGATCTTCGGATAGCGCCCGGTCGGCCAGCACACGACCGAACAGCACCGTCACGATCACGGCTGCCAGAAGCAGACCGGCGCCTATCCCCACGGTCTTCCGGTTGAGCAGGCGGACCCGATAGCGTCTTTTGGCGTAAGCGCCGACCGCGAGCAAGGCGACGATCGCGGAGACGAACAGCGCCAACCAGACGGCCCGGGTCTGGCCGAACAGAATACCCACCAGCACCATCAGCATCATGCCGAACCAGACGCAGGCGCGGCCCCGGCGAAACCCGCCGGACCAGCAGAAGCGTCGGGCAAAAATACAGAGCCCGAGCAGCGCGACGCCGAACAGCATCGAGGCGTGCTGGTTATTCTGGATCCCAAACCCGACGCGCTCTCCCTGCAAGCCGATGAGCCAGGACTCGCGCCCCTCGGGGAGCACGACCGTTGTCAGCAGGAAGGCCACCAGGGCGAGACCCCAGACCCAGAACATATGGCGCAGGCTCCCTCTCAACCACCAGGCGATGGCAATGAAGATGAACAGCTTCGCCAGCCTCTCCGTATCGGGATTGGGCCTGGCCCACTGCGGATGATCGCCGATGGCGAGCCACCAGCTGACGATCTGGACCAGGCAGACCGCCACCAGCAGGATCAGTGCCACGCTTTTCCGCCGCCAACCGCCGTAGATCAGTAACGAAGCCAGCCCCAGAAAGGCCATGTAG
Organism: uncultured Salinicola sp.; assembly: GCF_937921195.1. Taxonomy (NCBI): domain Bacteria; kingdom Pseudomonadati; phylum Pseudomonadota; class Gammaproteobacteria; order Oceanospirillales; family Halomonadaceae; genus Salinicola; species uncultured Salinicola sp. Next base: position 80,827 of record NZ_CALFQK010000148.1, on the reverse strand, counting down.
GGTTCGATGACATCCTTCAACGAATGCGCAGCGATCCCGAAGGCGGCATAGACCAGTACCAATAAAAATCCCAACCACCAGATACCCCTAGGGCAGTACCAACCCATCTCTTTCCCTCATGCTTTTCACTTGAAAACGGAAAACGCCGCATGGGCGGCGTCACAAATCACCTATCTCGAAACGATCATTCACGGATATCGTGCCAGCCAACCGCTCTCAATAGGCGTGGGGATTCGTGAACCCCCGAAAGAACGTCAGCAGAATGATTCTCAGGTCGAGCCAGAGAGACCAGTTCTCGATATACCAGAGATCGCACTCGATCCGCTTGTTGAGATCCGTGTCGCCACGCCAGCCGTTGATCTGGGCCCATCCGGTGATGCCGGCCTTGACCATGTGCTTCTGCATGTAGCCCGGTATCTCGTGCTTGAAGCGCTCGACGAAGATCGTGCGCTCCGGCCGCGGGCCGACGATGGACATGTCCCCGCGAAGCACGTTGATGAACTGGGGCAGTTCGTCGAGGCTGGTCCGCCTCAGGAAGGCGCCGAAACGTGTCGTCGACTTGTTCCTCGCACCGCCCCAATCCACACCGCCCTGCTCGGTATCGACGTGCATGGAGCGGAACTTCAGCATCCAGAACGGTCGACCGTTCCAACTGACGCGCTCCTGCCGATAGAAGATCGGGCCTTTCGAGCTGACCCGCACCCCCAGCGCCAGGATCAGCAGCAGGGGCGCGATCCCCACCAGAATCAAACTGGACAGCAATACGTCCAGGATGCGCTTCTTCATTCGCCGCCACCCGGTCATCGGCGAACAGCACACATCGATGAGATGCTGCCCGGCGATGACCGACGTACTGTGATTGATCAGGCGCAAATCCGACAGGTTCGGCATCAGGCGAATATTGGCAGTGACCGTATCCAGCGCATCGATGATGCGATGCGCATCGTTCCCGCGGGACAGCGGCAGACATACCCAGACCTCGTCCTCCTCGACCGTGATACGTCGTCCGAACTCGTAGTTATCGACCACTCCCTGGTATTTCTTGAGCCGCCGCCCGAGACCGTAATCCAGGACCAAAACGCGAGCGACATCGAATCCCTGCCCCGGGTCACGGCGCAGGGCGTAGAAGGCGTTGCGACACGACGAAGCGTCGCCGATCAATAGGACCTTGCGCTGGTTCCGGCCATGCTTGCGCAGGCTCGCGATCAACGGATAAGCGATCCCCCGCGCGCTGGTGGAGAGCGCGAGGGCCAGCAGCATCCACCCCAGCAGCCAGATACGCGAGTAGTCGAACAGTTGAAACGCGAACATCACCACGGCGATTCCCGCACCCCAGGCCAGATAGGCCGCGACGAGCTTCGCGACCATGGCCAGCCAGCGACGCCCCCGCCAGGACCGGTAGAGCCCGAGCAGCGGGAACAGCCAAAGCTGGATGAGACCACCCACCAGGAGCGCCCACTGGTATCGTTCGTAATGGACGACCACGCTATCGAATCGCCACGCATAGGCGGCCCACCCGGCCAGCAGCACGGCACAGAAATCCGCCCCGCGAGACAGCAGGGCCATCAACCAGTCGTGGTCCCGAGCGCGCCCATGCTTCGAGGAAGCTGTCATGGCACGTCCTTGAGGTTGAACGAGTCGATCACCCAAGCAATGACGGATCGACCTGTAGGGAGAAGAATTTTTGTCTGCCAATATACCTCCAAGAAAGCTGCCATCGGCATTGCAGACAAATGGAGAGATATGCGGCAAAACAACAGATAACCCTTCGAACTTATAAACACAAAAAAAGAGTTGTTCAAAATAAAACACTGAACATCTGAAACAGGTTTTATATTCATTTCTCACTAGCACTAAAAATATGAGACACACAAGCTTCCAGCACCCGCTCCGGCACTATCATTCCCATCACATTGACGGCATCATCCGGATATTCGAACCCCAAGTTGAGAAAACCCCCTCCGTCTTCGGGTTTTACATTAAGGTTGAAAACATGGTCTCCAACCCCTCCCCAACGTTCAGCATTGGTAGGCCCATTCAATGAAATAACACGCACACCCAAGAGCGACGCGAGATGCATTACCCCAGTGTTCACAGATACGACTCCTAGCGAGCCTGCCAAGCAATTCCTGAGCTCAGATAGCGTCAGCTTTCCTGCAAGTGAAATAACAGGGCAATGGCTAGATATATCTTTAAGCAGACTTTCCGCTGGAGCAGTGTCTGCATGACCACCTGTAACAACTAGATCGACGCCATATCGAGACAAAGCATTGATTAATGTAACCCAATTTTCCCTTGGCCACTCGCGCAATTCGCTCATAAACCCCGCTGCCCATGGGTGAATTACGATATACGGAGAATGAATTCCATATTGTTCGGCATCAAAAGCCATGGGAGGTGTCAGACTTGGCAAACTTCCTTCATGCCCTCCTGCTCGGACAGCCAGTGATCGAAAATTTTCCAGCTCATGCTTGTAGGCAGAGTGCTCTTCGACTCTATCGTAAAGGTAATGCCGGTGCTGTCCTTGCGTTTTGAACCCAACACAATATCTTGCCCCAGAAAAAAAACTCAATAAAGCAGATACGCGTGGCCACTGGCTAGTATCTACCAATAGATCGACTGCATTATTTCTCAGTTTGGGAATAGCCCTCCACGGAGCAGTGACATCGACAACCTCCATCTGGTCATATTGAAAAATAAGATCTGCAACACCCTTATTAGCCCTGGATAAAAACAGTAGCAGATGAGAATCAGGAAAAGCTTTTCGCAAAGAATCCAGTATAGTGGAAGCAAGCAAAGCATCCCCAATCGCGCCAAATATCATGACTCCTACTTTTCGAGGAGCGGTTGCGGGCAGTTCACGTGATGGGCGGAACCATCCTAGCACTCGACATAGCGGAACACCGAAATAATAATCAAGCTGTCTTAGGCGAACCTGGCCACGCTCTACACCTTCTTTGATTGGTGACATCCAAACCTCAATTTAGAGAAACTCGAAATGCACGCGATAGCATGGCAGCGGCAGTTGAAATCGCTCGCACTGGTTATCGCGCCGCGAAACGTGACTATTCTTCTGAACGTTCTCTCGCTCTTCTTTGGATGATGAGACACAACGTGTAGCCGATTAGTAATGATCATATAGTAAACAAACAGACGACCTGAACACAAAAAAGTCCTAAAATTAAGGCTTTCTATACCCCATCATCTCGTGAGACACGATTTCCATCATCTTACCTGTGCGCGCTTCGTAGGTGTGTTCATGCGCATATAGCTGTCTTCGCGAGATGGAGAGGGCATCATCACGAGCTAGCGCGAGGTCTACCTTCGTCGCGAAATCGTCAGCATCGATCCCAACCTCAGCCATGTGACAAAACTCGGCCAATGCTGGTAGGGCTGTCGCGACGACAGGCTTTCCTGCAGCCAAGTACTCGAAGAACTTCATCGGGAACATATTGGCAGTGTATTCGTTCAACAGGCTGGGCAGGATCGCCACATCGAATCCCTTGAGTATGCCCGGCAGGTCGGCATAGGCCGCCGGCCCCGGAAAGTGGACGTTGGGAAGCGCTTCGAGGCGGCGGATGTCCGTGTAGGGATCGCCCTCTCCGATCTTGCCCACCAGGACGATCTGGTAGTCCGGGCGGGAGAGCGCCAGATGCTCGAGCAACGGGAAATCCACCTTGTAACCACTGATCGCCCCGACAAAACCTATCACCGGCCTGTCGAGGCGCGCCACAACGGGAGAGACGGGCGTCGAGGGCTCGTTCGCCCGGGAGAAGTGACGATAGTCGGCCACGTTGGGGAAGAACCACGTCTTGTCATTCCACCGCTGCCGGGTCTCGAAGAGCTTGGGCGCGGTGACGAACACCACGTCGGACTCTTCCACCAGTCTCTTCTCGGACTCTTCGAGGATGAGGACCGGCATATCCGGCTGCGCCTTGATCTCGTCGACACAGTGATAGATGAGAAATCGGTATCGGGAAACATCGAGCAGACGCAGCGTCAGCGGATTGTATGTCCAGAGCACGGGGCTCCGAAATCCATGGCATCGCGTCAGGAGACGAATCATCAGTCCCAGAGAGAGCCGGTTGATACGGCGCACGAGAGAAAATCGCTGCAGCGGTATGACGATCGGCGACCAGACGATCACGTTCTCCTCGACCTGCCTGGGCCATGAGAAGAAAGACTTCAATCTAGCGGCGATACGCTTCATGTCGGAGCGGTTGAAACTGGGTTGGCGCAATCCCAGCGAATTGATGTAGAACACCCGATGTCCTCGCCTCGCCAGCTCACGAGCGACATGCTGCTTGTTGGTCCAGAACGGATTGTCCCAGTCTGCTGTCGACAACATCACAATGTCGAACTTCTCCATGAACACTCAACTCCTGACTTTACGTTGCCTGACCAGATCGACGATGCACTGACGGAAGGCAGGTATCACTAAGACGACGATCGACCAGTAGATGGCAGCGAACAGCGCGTTGCAAAAAAGGCGCGACAATTCATGGTCGGGGGCCGGAATCCACTGGCCGCACAGGAGATATCCGCAACAGGCGACGGCCAGGATCGGCAAATAACGCAGGATCGATTTCGCGAGACCACAGGCCCAGACCGTACCGAGGAACAGCAGCAGGCCGTACACGGCGTTTCCCAACCCCAGGGTCCAGGCGCCCAGCCATCGGTAGAGCAGCAGATTGGTCATCACGTTGCCGAAAAGCGCAGCCGCCATGATCCACAGGACCTGGCGATTGCGCATTTTGGCGTTGAGCGCCTTGATCAGCACGTAGCCAACCACCTGGGCCCAGAGCCCGATCGCGGCGCCTTGCAGAATGGCCGCCGTGGTCGTGGACGAGACCGCATCGAACGCTCCCCGGGCGTAGACGACATCCACGATCGAAACCGCATTGTCGTAAAGGAACAGGCTGCCGGGCACCGCGATCAGCAACAGCAGCATCGTGACTCGCCGGAGCTGTCGATCCAGTGCCTCTCGCCCCAGCACGCTCCAGCTCGACAGGCCAACGTAGGCGATCGGCATGGCGAGGAGCAGGATGATCGTCTCGGTGACGAAGCGCGAGTAGTCGATCGCCGCCACGGCGGTCAGGCTGATCATCGACGCCACGGCCCGCTCCGTCACGATATTGCCCTGAAGCATGACGGGCAGCAGCAAGAGCGGTCTCAGGGTAAGCCAGAACGCCCGCGCGACCTCGCGCAACTCTCCCCGCTGCCACGTCTCCGGCCACCGAAGACTGCGGGTGACGACCGCCCGATACAGGCTCCAGCCGAAGAGCCCCATGTAACTCGCGGTGAACCCCCAGGCCAACCAGCTGACGTGACCGGTGAAATAGGCCAGCAGCACCCCCGCGATCATGCCCAGGTTCTGGACGGAGGGCCGCAGCGCCATGGGCACGAAGTCGTCATGGGCCATCGCCTGGAAGATGAAGATCATGCTCCAGAGATAGAAAGGCACGCCCAATGCCATGACACGCAGCAACTCGACGGCGGTGGTCATGGCGACGGAGCCGAGCCCCGGCGCCAGCGTCTCCACCCACAGGGGGGCCAGTACCGCCAGCCCGTAGCCGATGGCGACGGACAACAGCGTGAACAACCCGAGAATTTCCCAGAGCAGGACGATCGCCTTGTCGGGGGACTCGACAAGATAACGCTTGTAGAGCGGGATGAACGCGGCATTCAGGCTGTCACTGGTGAAGAAGTTGACAGGGACCAGCGTGCCGGTCTGAGCAACCCGGTAAGCACCGGCCGTTGCGCCAGTTCCGAAACAGGCTGCCGTCAGGACTTCACGTAAACCGCCGAGTAGCTTGGAAAGAAAGTTACCACCGGTTAACTGGATTATTGATTTCTTCATGCAACCTTTCAGCCATACGTAGCGGTGGGCATCTTGACGCACCGACACCCTATTAACTAGCTCAAACCTGGCCTGACGCTTTCTCACGAATCAAGCTTTCATAGGATCTAACGGCATTCTCAAGCGAATACTCCCTCGGCAGCACCGCCAGGCGACGCTCTCTGGTTACATTCGCCGCATTGATCAATCGAGAAGTGATTTCTTCATAATCCTTGAAGTCGACGAAATTAACAAAAGGACTGTCAAAAAGAGTTACATGAGAAGAGACAAATACCGGCACACCGCATGCCAAAGACTCCAATATAGTAAGTGGAAGCCCCTCGGTTCGTTCAGTCAGAAAAAGGAACTGGTCAGCAGCAGATAGATATCTTGACAACTCCTGCCGTTCGACTCGACCAAGAAAAATCACGCTCTTCTCCAACCCAAGCCTCATCACCTGTTTTTTTAGGTTCTTGGATTCCACCCCATCCCCGGCAATAATGTACAGTGAATCTGGCCGGTGTTTTCTAACTCTATAAAAAACCTCCAAGCCATGATGCGTGCCCTTCTGGGAATGTAGTCGATTTGCAGAAAGTATAATCAAACTCTCATCATCGACACCCAAGCCCTGTCTAACACAACGCCGACTCTCCAAACTCGGAGAAAATAGTTCGGTATCGATACCATTAGAAATAAGACGGATTTTTTCAGGCTTCAAAAGCTTATAATCACACAATTTTAGCAAGTCTTTCTGCACGTTGGCGCCGACCGCCACGACATAATCAAACTGCCGGTATGCGAGAACATCTCTTGGAAGCCAAAGAAAATTCTTTATGGAAGTTGCAATTGACTTTGGCTTCAAGCTTCTCCATTTCGAAACAATCTCCCCCCAAGAGGTCCCGTGAGCTTGAAACAAGAAAGGAACATCAGGAATACGGTTTCTCAGAGACAAAATCCCAAGCGCCGCAGAACTTACGCTAACAACACAGCTAGCGGAAGTCATATAACGATCCTTGAAGCGACTACGACTAGACTTCCACCATTCACGGGAATACCGGCCACTAGCTACTGGCAAAGCCTCGATCAGAACGCCATCCCGCTCGATTATTTCAGGCTCACCAGGAATTGATGTCGTTAATATGACAACCCGGTACCCCAACCTCGTCAAGCCAACGGCCAAATCCCACGCAGCGACTTCCATTCCCCCGAGACCGTGCATTGGCAAAGAGCGGGAGAAAATAACAATATTATCGATCATGGATAGCCTTACTATAGAAGGCTTCCAGAGACTCAGCTTGCTTACGCATATCAAACTTGTCCTGTATCATGACCTTTGCATTCAGCCCCATGCGGACATTGGTGTCATCGTCCGCGACTAGCTCTAGAAGGTATTTCTTGAGATTCGTGACGGATTTTTCCTCAACGAGAAACCCCGTCTCCCCGTGAACGATCACTTCCGGTATACCACCGTGATGGGTGCCGACCAGGGGGATTCCCATGGCTGCCGCCTCGAGCAGCGCCATTCCGAGACCTTCCATGTCTCCGGTTGCCGCCTGGACACTGGGCAAGGCAAGGACCGAGGCACCGGTCAATCTGGTGAGAACGGTCTCGTGTGGAAGCGAACCCAGGAAATTGACCTTCCCATTCAGCGTCAAGGAGTCGACGAGATCCTTGAGCTCCTTCTCCAAAGGACCCTCTCCGATGATCTCCAGTTCGCAATCCGGCATTTCCCGGAGCAGCTCCTTGAATGCCAGAATGAGGTAACGCGTGCCCTTCTTCTCCACCAGTCTTGCGACATGAACTATCTTTTTGGCCCCGCCGACGGGCGACCTGGGAGGTATCAGGGCCGAGTCAATTCCCGTGTAGTGGACCAACGTCCTCTCCTCGGGAAAGCCCAGCGCCAGCACACGCTCTCGGATGTAGTCCGAAACGCAGAGAAAGACGTCGCCATCCCGAGCCAGCTGCTTTCGAAACAGCAGATAGTGATACCATGCGGGAGAACCTGATGTCAGGAGTCCTTTGCGGTTGGTCGTGGCATCAAACCCATGAAACGTGGTGACCAGCGGCACGCCAAGCCTTCTAGCCAATGGTAGCGCGTAGACGGCATCCACGCCGAAGTGGGCATGAATGATGTCGACCGGCCCCTCCCTCAGCAGGCGAACGTATTCACCCGGATAGCGAGTCAGTGCATTGACAGTTTGATGCCCCTGCGCGACAGCTCCCTGCGAGCGATCCAGTGATAGATACCTTGCACCCTCAGGCGCTCTACCCAGCAGCTTCCTGCCGATATAAACCGGTTCAAAATGGGTTAACGCCTGTGCCTGCTGAGTTATGAAAGGTTCGGAAAATTTAAACAATTGATTCCGAAATATGCCCACTCGCTTAAGCTGCACTAGCGCGCTTCCTTTCTGATAGATTGTCGATCCCGGCAATGATGACAGCCAGTAGCGTCACCTGATGAGCATCGCCAAGGAGCCCGGTGTTATCTCCCATGCCATGCACGGTCAACCAGACCCATGCCCCCGTCAACGCCATCGCCATCCTGAGGCCATGTTCTTTTTCACGATTTTTGCCGATCGCCGAAAGTGAGATCCCGCTCCAATACAATAACAACAGGGTCGCAAAAACAACCGAGAGCGCCCCGCTTTGGCTCCAGAGATAGATAAAGGTATTATGCGGGGGAAAGCCATCGCGCAACTCGATCCCCTCCTCGCGCAGTCTTTTGACGTAACTGGAAAACCCCTGCTGCCACCCCCCGTACCCCTGCCCCATGAGAGGTCTTTCTTCGAACGCCTCCAAGCCGTATTGCCATATCAGCAGTCGGCTGCTCATCGAATCCTCGGCATTATCCAATGTCTCGCGCGGGCTCGGTTCATCCGGAAGCGGCGGAGACGCGGAGGGTAACGTAGGAGCTTGGCTCGTCTCCTGGCTCGTAATCTTGTTGACGAACTGTTGTGGAATCGGACTGTAGAACAACATCATCATCGAAGCCACCATCACTCCCAGCGCCAAAGCCATTTTGGCGGCCAGGATGTTTTTCAGGACAAGAGCAACTACCAGATAGACGATGGTCAGGCCGATCAAGATAATCGTCGCCGTCTTCGATCCCGTCGAAAAAACGGCAACCAGCAATGGAAGGCTGATGCCCCAAGCCAGCCGAGGACGCCTGATACAAGCCAACGCACAGAGTGAAATCATACCCAGGTAGCAGCTTGCCACATTGGCGTTGACGAATATGCCGCCGGCCTTCACTGGATCGAAGGCATTGTTTCGGATACTACCATCGGCCAACCCTTGCTGGACGTTGGGGTTGATGAAAACACCACTCCACTCGGATAGCAGAAAAGTCTTCTCCAATTCCGGAAAAACTCGACAAACGATGACAAACCCCGCCAAAAGACAGCACCCTAGGCAAAAGGCCCACATAGTCGGCTGTCTTTTGAGACTTCCCCAGTCGCAATACTTCGCCGCTGAAAAAACGACGATGAAGACGGCCTCATAGATGATGACCTTTATCCCTAACACTCTATCAACAGACCAGACAAGAGAAAGGCACTGAGCCATTATCAGCCCAATCAGCAGCAAAACCGTTTTGTCTTTAACCAGGGCTTTGAAATGGATTATTGATTCGGGAAGCAGCAGCACCACCGAAACCAGAGCCAAGGGAAGCCACATCCCCATTGTTTCGATGACGAACAATTGAGGCAATGACAATAGCAGAACAACACCCAGCCGACTCTCGAGGCTAACCAAGGACATCATGAGCGGAATCCTTTCCACTGCGAAACCGAGTTAATGGCAAAAGCGTAAAACTGAACTTCTGACAGCTACCGCTCACACCATGCAGAGACAGACAAACTCAAGTCAAAAAGTAGAAGACTCACACCAACGCGGCCTGAATATCAAACTTCACGATATCTTTTTATACTCCATCAGTGTGCTCAACATTTCATGTACACAGCGTTGACTTAGCGCATATTCACTCATCAGGCCCTGCAAGCGATCCTCGAAATCCGAGTCGTTATGTTCATCGAAGGCCTGTCCAGAGCCCCGGGGGCCGCCATCCAATTCACGAAGCGCTTGGGCAAAAGCATCATCGAGTTCGCGAAACTTTCGAAGTTTCTCACGTTCATTCATCGTACGCGACATAGTTGATATCAAGAAATCCTGTAAAGAAAAATCAATCGAGCATCATCTACAAAACCGCATTCGAGCCGGCGAGAAAAAATGTACGTCTTTGCCGACAGGAAATTCAGCGTTTTGCCATTGACATGGGCCGGCTTAGTCTAGCGAAAGTAGGCCGAAAAATCACCATGCCCGCGTGTGGCGCCGCCAGGACCGACAGAATCGGCGGCCAAGGGCACCGCCAAGTAATAGTGGTGAGGTGAACGGTAGCCCCTGCAACGACCCAGTACTTCAGTGTGATGAAGGATGACCGTGGTTCCAGCCACCGCCCTGCCGGGCAAGCAAAAGTGCCGGATCTGGCTAAACTCCGCTCGTTTCGGAAATCGTCGTCACCATTCGTGCCCAGAATAGGACGCGCCTCAACCGGCGGGCAGAGGGATGCCGTATTAGCGAAAGCGGCCTCACGCAGCCCACAAAGGTAACAATGGGTAACCAAGAGAAGTGTTTTGTTGCGCGAATTTTCACGATCAGGTCTCCGCCACTCGCCCGATTCCCCACAACCACGGGGTTTTGCAGGGTGGCATTCCTGCCTGCTGCAGAACCGGAACATCAAAAATTTCTCAACCGGGGCTAAAGCGACATCGGGCAGCGCCGATAACTGGGTCAACGGCCACGGGGCCGTTGCAGCAGGATCCGGCACAATCTGCCATCGCGCAGCGGATCAGGCCCAAATTGCCCTCTCAAGCGAGAAAGGAATACGACAATGGCAGTTATCAATACCAACATCACCTCCCTGATCGGTCAGAACAACCTGAACAAGTCTCAGGGCCAGCTTCAGACCGCGATGGAGCGTCTCTCCTCCGGCCTGCGCATCAACAGCGCCAAGGACGATGCTGCCGGCCAGGCCATCGCCAACCGCATGACCTCTACCGTCACCGGCCTGACCCAAGCCAGCCGTAACGCCAACGACGGCATCTCTCTGGCCCAGACTGCCGAAGGCTCGCTGGATCAGATCAACGACAACCTTCAGCGTATCCGTGAACTGACCGTACAGGCTCAGAACGGTACCAACAGCGCAGAAGACATCGATTCCATCCAGAAGGAAGTCAACCAGCGTCTGGAAGAGATCAACCGCGTCACTACCCAGACCAGCTTCAACGGCACTTCACTGTTCGCGCAAAGCTCTCAGGGCACCTTCTCTATCCAGGTCGGTTCCAAAGACAGCGAACAGATCGATATCAAAATCCAATCCGCCAGCGGCTGGAACACATTCGCGGCTACAAGCGGTACCGGTTTCGTCGCCGCCAGTGCAGCTGGGACACTGGACAGCTGGGCTTCGACTGCAGCACGTAGCGTCGATGCACAAGGCTTCGACGTACTCTCCAGCGGTGCTCTTGCAGAGCTGGACAACCGAATCAGCAGCGTCGACGACTCCCGCAGCGACCTCGGTGCGGTCCAGAACCGTTTCGAGACCGCCATCGACAACATCACCACGACCTCGACCAACCTGTCTGCCGCACGTTCGCGCATCGAAGACGCCGACTATGCGGTCGAAGTCTCCAACATGACACGCGCCAACATCCTGCAGCAGGCCGGTACCTCGGTCCTGGCCCAGGCCAACCAGTCGCCGCAGAGCGTTCTGTCACTGCTCCAGTAAGCGCGCCCAGGCGGTAAACGAGGCCGGCAATATGCCGGCCTTTTTACGTTTCGGTTCGCGACGATAAAAGGCTTGGAGTGGCATCACTTCGTGGCTTCGAATCTATCCGAGTGTGGGAAGCTGATCCAATCCTCGTCAGCACCAGATCGGAATACGGATTCTTATGAGCCAGAGTCTTCAAGCCCCCGCCTCCCGTCAGAAACAGTTCATGGACCTCTATCGGCAAGGCAAGCACAAACTTGCTACTGAAGAAGCCGAAAAGCTGGTCGAAAATTATCCCGGAGACGCCTTCGCCTGGAAAGCGCTGGGTAATTGCCTTCTCCAATCGGGAGCGTCCGCAGAAGCCAGTGCTGCGCTTGAGACGGCCCTCTCGCTGGATCCCGAAGATCCGCTGATCTTTACATCTTTAGCCCGAGCCAGCTTCATGGCAGGTGAGCAGGAGAAAGCCCGGGGACTACAACAACAAGGTATCGATCTAGATCCGGATAATGCTCAGGGCCATTTTAATATGGCCAGCATGCTTTATCAGATGGGTATTTACGCCGAAGCAGAAAAATTCCTTTCAAGCGCTGAAAAGCTCGGCCATGAGGCATCGGAAACTTTATCGATACGGAGTGCTATGCTTTCGCTGCGTTTCCGTTTTCAGGAAGGCCTGGATGCATTAAATTCGCTTTACGCAATGAAACCCAACGATCCCACTGTCCATAACAGCTTAGGAAACTACTATAAGGACATGGCGAATTTCGAAAAAGCGGAATGGCATTATCGTGAGGCGCAACGACTCCGGCGTGATTTTGCCGTCGCTTTTTCCAATGAGGTATTGACGCAGCATTACAATCCTAACTCTTCTGCACCAAACATCCTTGAGAAATCGCAAGAGTGGTCAACTCGCTTTAAACCCAACCGTATCTTTGATCACTCAGAAATCGCTAAATCTATCGATCGCCCGCTGCGCGTGGGCTTGGTATCCGGCAACCTGCGTGCACACCCGGTTGGGTGGATGATTACCACGGCTCTCGAACAGTTGCCGAACGATATTGAATTACATGCGTATACTGATAGTGAAGCAAGTGATCCTATTGCCGAACGCATCGGGCGAGTTTGCCATTGGAAGCCCGTTTACCATTTGAATCATCAGCAACTGGCGGAAAAAATTGTTGATGACGAGATCGACATTCTATTAGAACTAGCGGGTCATGGCGACCACAGCCGGCTTCCAGCTATTGCCATGAAGCCGGCCCCCATCATTGTCAAATGGGTCGGCATGCAGATCAGTAGCATGGGCATTGATGCGTTTGACTACTTCCTGAGCGACAGTCATGAAACCCCGGCGGGCGTCGATCACCTCTATACCGAAAAGCTCATCCGCCTGCCGGACGACTATATCTGCTATCAGCCACCGAGCTACAAGCCAGCCATCACCGCGCTACCCTCGCTGAGCAATGGCTACATCACCTTCGGCTGCTTCAACAATCCCGCCAAGGTCAATGACACCTTGCTGGCCGAGTGGGCAATTCTCCTGCAACAGCTGCCGGGTAGCCGCCTATTCCTGAAAGGCGGTCAGTACAGCAGCGACGAGGTGTGCGAGCGCGTGCTCACGACGCTGGAAAAACACGGCGTCGAGCGGTCGAGAGTCCTGCTGGAGGGCCCGTCGCAACACAAGGAGCTGCTGGAGAGCTACAACCGTGTCGATATCGCGCTGGACACCTGGCCGTACTCCGGTGGCCTGACGACATGCGAAGCCCTGCTGATGGGCGTTCCCGTGGTCACCCACACCGGCCCCACTTTCGCCGGCCGCCATAGCGCGACCCATCTGTGCAACGCCGGCATGCCGGAATTGGTGACGGACAACTGGGACGACTACCGCAAGCGTGTTCTCGACCTCGCTTCGGACCTACCGAGTCTGGCGGTGATTCGAGCTGCGCTCCGCACCTATCTCGAGCAGTCGCCTATCTGCGACGCCCCTCGCTTTGCCCGGAATCTGCACAAAGCCATACGAGCAATCTGGCAACGCCACTGTGAGGACAAGGCACCGGCGGCCCTGACTTTCAACAAAGGGGGCCAAGCCTGGTTCGAAGATGAGACCAAACCTGTAAAACTTCCCATAGAGCTGCAGCACGGCTTTGATTGGAATCTGGAAAGCCCCGTCACGATTCTCGATAACGGCGCAGGTATTGCAACGCGCAGCGACGCCAAGGAGTTGCTCGGCTCGGGTAACATCGCAGTCCTGGTATTCGATCCAATAGATGCACTCGGCCATGCAGGGGAGTTGGCTCAGTACGGCGAAATTCAGCACTTCCCGCACGTCACGCTAGGTAGTGGTCAGCCCGCAACGCTCAGAGGGGTTGAGGGCGAAAACGACATCACCAGCCTGAAGCCGTTAGCCTCCGGCATTGCCGATTCACTGCAAACGTTAGAAATCCCCAGTATCGCCCTGGACAGCATCGAAGGCTTGGAAAGCCTGGACGTATTGGCCCTTGACGATCGTCATGACAACCTGACAATCCTTGAACATGGCGCTAAGGCTCTGGAAAAAACGCTATTGCTTCAGATCCAGGTCCGTTTCAATCCCACTCACGAAAACCAGGCAGACCTCGGTAGCCTCATTCGCTTGACATATAATCATGGCTTCCAATTCTATACTTTAACAGCCTTTGAGTACCAAGCGTACATGCATGATATGAAAGGCGAAGGACAACGCAGCAAATTGTATCGTGCCACAGCCGTTTTTCTACCAAACGATGACCGGATTGCGGCGATGCCAAAACGCAGGGGGGCTGCATTGGCGTACCTGCTAGATGTACTTTACGGTATCAGCGATGCGACTGTGGGTGTCCTTCAGATGACGCGGAATGATCTATTGTTGCATAAATTTAAAAGCCGTTTTCAGCATGAGTCCTCCTCTGAAGTTTTCTGTCGCACGACACTCGGCAATAGAACAAACTCTCTAAAAGACGCCAAAAAAATTGTCAATATAACCCGTGAATTCGAGAACGTCGATGCAAGTGAACTAGCTCGAATTACAGCTCAGTGTGAAAAAAAATTGTCGGAAAACCCCGACAATAATACAGCATTCTTTCTTATGGCTCACGCTCTATTGTCGACCCCCACAGCTGTCCAAGATGACGAACTACATGTGAGACTAAAAAACCTAGGGTGGGATCATAAATATTCACTATATGAATACTGGCTTGGTGATTACGAAAGACTGAGAACCAACCAACATGCTTTTCAACTATCCATTATTGTCGTCGCAAATGTTTATAAAAATGAAATACTACCAAATATCCAGGCGCTTAGAGAGCAAGGCGGAGACAGCGTCGAAATTGTATTTGTCAATAACGGCGCCCCTAGCGATGAGTTTCGTGAGTTGCGCGATTACATCAACATCTACGTTAGCACTAAAAAAAATTCCGGCGCTTATCTGGCTAGAAACCTCGGCTTCATCTTCAGCACCGCTCCTTTGATTCTTTTTGTCGACGACGACGGAGCGCCGCAGCCAGACTTTTTATCGCCGCATATTCAAATACACAAAAATCATGACCTGGCTTGTCTGAGAGGAGTCTATCGCAGCCAAACCGGTAACGATCCTATTCACTACAACCTCGGAAAATTCATCAAGAAGGCTCCTCCCATCCTAGAAGGTAATGTTTCCTTCTCACGAAGAGCTTTTTCGAAAGTCGGTGGTTGGGGAGATTACATCCTCTTCGGACATGGAGGGTTCGATATCTCCGTGCGCCTCTTCGAAAGCGGTTATCGAGAAGATCAACAGCTTTATACGCCAGATTCTATATTACAGCACGAATATTTCCGCGGAGAGGACCATGCTAAAAAGAAGCTCAGCAAACAATCCGAGTCCGCTTACTTGCTAGACGCACTTCATAATGGAATTCAGAGAAAGCTACCGAAAGAATTTCTAGAAAATTGCAAGCGAAAGAGTTATTCTCAGTATGGGGAAGACCTCATTATCGCTAGAATTTTGAAGCCGGAAGAACGCAAGGGTGTTTATGTAGATATCGGTGCATTTCACCCTATCAAATATTCGAACACCGCCTTGCTTAAAGAAGCTGGCTGGAAAGGAGTTAACGTAGACGCGTCTCAGAAATCCGTCGACTTGTTTAATGCTATGCGCAGAGATGATATAAACCTGTGTTGTGTCATCTCCAATCAAGTTGGTGAAGTAACTTTCTATGAATCGAACAGAGGTACTGTTAGCACTTTATCTAAAAGGCATAGGGACAAATGGATAGCTAGAGGAGAGTCTTATATCGAGAACAAGGTGGCATCGAGAAAACTCGCAGATATTTTTGAAACACTTGATGCTCCACAGGTCGACTTCTTGAATATTGATGTGGAAGATGCCGAAATGGGGGTTTTACTTTCCAACGACTGGACAAGATTCAAACCTACACTCATCGCGATCGAAATACATGACTTCGACCCTAAAAACGCGTCATCCAGCCAGATATATAATTTCTTATCAATGCAAGGATATATATTAGAGTGTTATGCCAAGCCAACCGCAATCTTCAATTTCTCACGCGTGTAAGAGAATTTTATTTACGGTCGATTATGGCAGAAGCTCCATGGTATACACCGACACTTATCCACATCAGTGACTAAGAGGGTGTCTACGATAACAATAGATACTTGAGGACGTGAGGGCTCACGACTTAAGGAGAGGCCGGGTGTCGAAAGGCGGTCGCCCAGGAAATTCGGCGAAGCGGAGAAAGGTCTGCTTTGTCAGTTAGTGGCGAAAAACCCGCTAGCTACACTGAGCGAGCTGACGGGGCCTTATGCGTGGTGTTATGTGGTGCGCAGCGCCTGCCTCGGTGCATTCTGCCTAGGGTTTTCCGCCTTGGCAGAATGTTTACCGGGCATTTCGTCGCTGGAGCCAATAGGACAGTTTCGAATAAGTGCATAATCGGTTACGCGTGCAATGGCGGATATGTGAGGGACATGACCCTATATCCATTCTCACCGTTCTGAATGCTCAAACGACGCGGGGTTCACCCGGTCATGGACAACGGCCTCGACAAGGACACCGAACTATCCATGATGTTCGTAGATGGCAGTTATGTCGGGCGCCGCGTCCAGATTATCCACCAACAGCATGGCCTGGTGGTTGAAGTCGTGAGCCACTCCACCAATGCCAACGTCGGCCGCTGGTGTCTCCGGGACCAGGACGATCTCTTTACACTTCGGCCGGGTGCCAAGTTTCATAGCGCTGCCGAAGCGCTGGGTAGTCGAACGCACCCATACTTGGATTAAAAAGCATGCCGACTGGTGATCACCAAGACCTCCTTTGCCGATAAGGATGCGCTATCCATACAGGCTCCCTCCCACTCAAGCTGATCCGCACGCTACAATTGCTCCAGCAGATTATTCCCGAACCAAAGCTTATCGGCTGAGAAAGCATCTCCCAAGGTATTCCAAATTTCAGGACGAACAGGATGTCAGTCAGGGCTGCGCGATTGGAAACGGGATGTTGTCTTCCGTGGAGGCATCGGCCTCTGCGACCAGTGACGGCTCCGCGCCGAGGCGAGCCGACTCCGAAGCCGTGGAGTCGACGCTCGCCGTCCCGGTCTCGAAGGCGTCCCTGAGCTCGTTCTGTTCCGGCTCCATGTCGATGTTGCCGTGAAATGCCGCGCCATCTTCCAGTACCAGCCCGGGAGAGTGGAGTTGGCCGTTGACGACAGCCCCCGCTTTCAGGGTGATCTTCTCGGCGGCGATCAGGGTGCCGTCCACCCGACCTCTCACCGTCAGCTCCCTGGCCACCATCCGGCCTTCCACGACGCCCTCGGCACCGACGGTGACGCCATGCTTTCGAAACAGGACGTCGCCCAGGATCCGCCCCTCGATGAGCAGGTCCTCTTCGCCACTGATATCGCCTTGTAGGGTCGTCTTGCCCCCGATTCGAGAAAGGCCGTGGGTGGGAACGGGGTTGCCGCCGGATGACGCCGGGCTGTCGCCGCCGCGGGGCGAAGCTACCGGCTGCCGAGAGTTCTGGCTGGATTTCTGAAACATGTCGCAGGTCTCTGTCGCTGTCGGGAGATGGCGAGCCGGGTCTGAAAGAAGGCCACCGCTGTGATGATAGATCGGCACGTGGCGAGGCATCTTTACCTTGCTTCGGAACCTCCCCGATCATGCGCGCCTTCAGTTCTTCTTTTCAGCGCCGATAGCTATCGATATCTATCGCCCCCACCATCGCCGAACGTTCCGTTCGACACGAGGGCTGGAACCGCTTTGGGAATGAAATCTATGGACTCGGCAGAATGGCTTCTGCTCGGCGGACTCGTCTGCTGTGCTCTGCTGCTGCTGGATGGATATCGCCGGGCGACTAGTCGACAACGGCCGCTCGCGGCGACGCCGGTTGACACCGCCACTCCGGGCGGCGAGCCGTCATTCGGGAATGCCGCTCCCACCCCATGCGCAGGCAAAGCGCCACCTGGGGAGATATCGGGTGTCGTTGACGGCAGTCTGATCGGCCGAACGGTCAACGTGCAGGGTCGTCTCGAGACGCGCGAGACGCTTCGGATCGAAGGTCAGGTAGAGGGAAACATCTCAGCCGACGGTCAACGGGTCGTGGTCGGCACAGGTGCCCGGGTGGCACCGCGACTCGCGGCTCGCGAACTCTATCTGGCGGGAACCTCTTCGGGTCGGCTGGAAGTATTGGATCGTGTGGTCATCGAAATGGGCGCCCGTCTGGACGGCCGGCTTTCCACGGCAAGCCTGCACTGCCACGAGGGTGCATGGCTCCAGGGAACTTTCGATATCGGCGGCAGCCGGGCGGCTCCTGCTCGTCCCGTGCCTCCCTCCCCTGCTTCACCCTGTCCGGTCTCCGAGTCCAGATAGCGATGACGAAACCTGGACGTCTACTTTCCGTGTCGACTCTTCGAGGAAGATGGTCATGCCTACCCCCATCGATCTGGCTTCGCTCTCTCTCAACCTGGGTGTCGACGGGTCTCCCCGGCAAAGACTGGAAACGTTGCTGAGCCAGGCGGGTCTGGCCCCGCCGGTCGCGATCGCGCCTTCCATGTCCGCACTCGATGGATCGGCGCCGGGAATCGGCTATCTGAGCGATCGGCTTCATTCGCTCAACGGCCTCATGTCGCAATACGGGCTGCATTTCGAATTGAGCGAATTCGATAGCCGAGTCATTACCCAGGTCATCGATCGGACCACGGGAGACATCATCCGCCAGATACCGGCGGAGGAGATGCTACGACTCGCCGAGGCGTTCGCGGAAAACCAGGGGCGGCTGGTCGACGCTTCCGCCTGACTCATCCTTGCGCATCCGTCGGCCAGATTCGCGCAATGGGCAGTGACCTCGTACGCTGAAGTCACCAGACACGATCAGGGATGTGCGTGAATGCCAATCCGCGTCATGAAACCGCTGGGGCGCCTACTGCCAGCGCTGCTTGCCTGCGTTCTCCTCTCCGGCTGCACCACTTACGTCAACGCTCCCGATGGAGATCTCCCCTCCACATTGCAGCAGCCCCGCGATCTCGACTACCGCGTGGTGGAGAACCGGACCTACACGCCACCGGACTGGCCACAACCGCTGCAGGCGGATATCTACCTGCCGCAAACCAGCGGCGAAGCGCGACGCCCCGCCGTGATGATGGTCCACGGCGGCGGCTGGGAGGGTCGTTCTCGGGACGACATGACACCGATCGCCAAGCGGTTCGTGCGCCGGGGTTATGTGGTGGTCAACGTGAGCTATCGGTTCGCGCCGGCGTATCGTTTCCCGGCCCAGTTGCACGATCTGCAGGTCGCCCGACACTGGATCGACAACCATGCCGATGAATGGCGTATCGATCCGCAGCGCATCGCCGGCTTCGGTTATTCCTCCGGCGCGCATCTGGTCAGCCTGCTGGCGCTGGTGGCAGGCACGGATAGCGAGCTGGACGCCCCCTATGGCGAAAGCGATACCGGCTTCGCGGCGGTGGTTTCCGGCGGCACGCCGGCGGACCTGCGGCTGTGGGACAGCGGTCGCCTGCTGATCCAGTTGATGGATGGGACCGAGGCGGAGCTTCCGACAGCCTACGCCGAGGCCTCGCCGGTCTTCCACGCCCACCGCGACGCACCGCCCTTCTTTCTGTTTCACGGCAGTTGGGACGATCTCGTGCCCCCCGAGCAGGCCGAAACCTTCATGCAGGCGCTGGAGGCGAAAGGCAACCACGTGGAACTGCTCTGGATGAATGGCCGCGGCCACATCACGACCTTCCTGTTTCGCGGCAGTGCCGAGTCCGCAGCGCTGGATTTCCTGGCGCGGGAGATGCCGGCGCCGAACGCCTGACGACGAGCCGCCAACCTGGTCATCACGAGCGCCAAGTCATCGCGCACGGCGCGCGGAGGGTCGCTCGTCGACTTGCACACGACCCGGAGTACGCGCACCATTTACCGCCCTGATTATCCTTTTTGACGATAAGCTTATTACCGGGAGCCTGACGAGACGATGAGCCTTTGGCGCCGATTGACGGGAACCGACACGCGAGAACAGATCCACTTCCGTGCCCGTCTGGCACGCTATTTCCCGATCATCAGTTGGGCGCCCTACTACAACCGCCACCTGCTCAACGAGGATCTGGTGGCCTCCATCATCGTCACCCTGATGGTGATCCCCCAGGCCCTGGCCTACGCCATCCTCGCCGGGCTGCCGGCGATCACCGGCCTCTACGCCAGCATGCTGCCGCTGATTCTCTATTCGATCTTCGGCACCAGCCGCACGCTGGCGGTGGGCCCGATGGCGATCGTCTCGCTGATGACTGCCGCCGCCCTCTCGCCCCTGTTCGTCAGCGGCACCCCAGCCTACAGCCAGGCCGCGACGACGCTCGCCATGCTCTCGGGCCTGATTCTGGCCGTCATGG
Organism: uncultured Salinicola sp.; assembly: GCF_937921195.1. Classification (NCBI taxonomy): domain Bacteria; kingdom Pseudomonadati; phylum Pseudomonadota; class Gammaproteobacteria; order Oceanospirillales; family Halomonadaceae; genus Salinicola; species uncultured Salinicola sp. Next base: position 60,333 of record NZ_CALFQK010000148.1, on the reverse strand, counting down.
GCCTGCTGCGGCTGGGATTCTTCGCCAATTTCCTCAGCCATCCGGTGGTTTCCGGTCTGCTCACCGCCTCCGGCGTGCTGATCGCCGCCAGCCAGTTCGCCAGCCTGATCGGTATCGGCGGCTCGGGATTCACGCTGATCGACCAACTGGCGCATTTGCTGACCCATCTCGACGGCGTTCACTGGCCGACACTGATACTGGGCGCCGCCGCGCTGGTCTTTCTGCTGGTAATGCGGCGGGCAGGGCCGGTGCTGCAGAAGATGGGGCTGAGCGCCGGAAAGGCGACCTTCATCGTGCGGCTGGGCCCGGTCATGGCCGTCGCCTTCACCACGCTGGTCTCCTGGGCGTTGCAGCTCCCCGCTCATGGCGTGAACGTGGTCGGCGACATTCCCGCACATCTGCCGCCATTGAGCCTGCCGTCGTTCGAGCCGGGCCTGCTGCGCGATTTGCTGCTGCCGGCGTTCCTGATCAGTGTGGTCGGATTCATCGAGTCGGTGTCGCTGGCGCAGATGCTGGCCGCGCGGCGACGCGAGCGTATCTCCCCCGACCAGGAGCTGGTCGGCCTCGGCACCGCCAACCTGGCGGCGGCCTTCACGTCCGGCATGCCGGTGACCGGCAGCCTGTCGCGCACGGTGATCAATTTCGACGCCGGCGCCCGCACGCCGGCCGCCGGGGCATTCGCCGCTTTCGGCGTCGGGCTGGTGATCCTGTTCTTGACCTCGCTGATCGCCTATCTGCCGATCGCCACACTGGCCGCCAGCATCATCGTCTCGGCGATGACGCTGGTCGACCTCCCCGGCCTCAAGCGGACCTGGCACTACTCCCGAAGCGACTTCTCCGCGATGCTGATCACCATCCTGCTGACGTTCGTCGAGGGGGTGGAAGCCGGCGTCATGGCCGGCGTCGGCGTCTCGCTGGCGCTCTATCTCTACCGCACCAGCCGGCCCCACACCGCGGAAGTCGGGCGCCTTCCGGGCACCGAGCACTTTCGCAACATCCAGCGTTACGAAGCGGAAGTCGATGACGAGATCGCCCTGCTGCGCGTGGACGAGAGCCTCTACTTCGCCAACGCGCGCTATCTGGAGGACACCGTCTACGGGCTGCTCGCCGACCGCGAGAACATGAGGCATCTGGTGCTGATCTGTTCGGCGGTCAACCTGATCGACGCCTCGGCCCTGGAGAGCCTGGAGGCGATCAACGCCCGCCTGAAGGATTCGAAGGTCACCCTGCACGTGGCCGAGGTGAAAGGGCCGGTGATGGACATGCTCGGCAAGAGCGACTTCCTCGACCACCTGACCGGCGAGGCCTATCTCAGCACCTTCGCGGCCTGGACCGATATTCGCCATCGCCTCGACGACGAGCGTGCGGCACTGCTGGCGGCGAAGGAGACATCGACCGAAAGCCCGGCCGAGGGGCCCGAGCCGACGCCGGCCGAGACGCCGTCGTCGGGCAGGAAGTCATAGCGATGACACCGCTCCGCGCTCGCCGTGCTGTCGCTGCATGATCGGCAGGATGTCGTAGCAGGCGGAAAGATTGTGGCAGTCGGTCTTGGGCGCCGGGCTCTTCTCCCGCGAGTAGCGTCGGTTGTCCGGGGTCAGGATGCGATACCAGCCACCGTGCTCGTGATCGATCATGTGCTGCCAGCAGTAGTTGGCGATCTTGTCGTACCAGCGCCAGTAGCGCGCCTCCCCGGTCAGGTCACCGAGCATCGCGGCGGCGGCCAGGCTCTCGGCCTGAACCCAGTAGACCTTGTCCCGATTGAGGGGCAGGCGGTTGAAATCCACCCCGCAGATCAAGCCGCCATACTTGTCGTCCCATCCCTTCTCCACTGCCTCGGTGAACAGCCGGCGCGCCGTCGGGAGCAGCCAGGCCTCGGCCGGACGATGGTGATGGAGTCGCAGCAGCAGCCTGACCCACCCGGTCTGATGACCGATCTGGAAACCCCAGGGCCGGAAGAGATCGTCGGGGCGGTCGCGGCGATAGTCGAAATCGACATGCCAGTCGCGATCGTAGTTCTCCCATAGCCAGCCATCGCCCATGGGGGCGAGCCGGTGCCATAGCGTCCGGGCGATACCCAGCGCACGGTCGAGAAAGGCGACCTCGCCGGTGGCGTCGAACGCCGCGATCAGCGCTTCGCAGCTCCGCTGATTGACGCTCTGGCCACGATAGCCGGTCAGGTGCCAGTTCGCGTCCGCTTCGGCGGCGTAGAGCTGCGAATGGGATTCGAGGAACCGTCGGTCCATCAAGGCACGCACCCGGTCGAGTCCGGCTCGCGCCTCGGCAGCCCCGGCCCTCAGCGCCGTCGCGTAGGCCTGCATGACCCAGGCCAGCCCGTAGCAGTGATGGTTGGTGTCTTCCGCCTTACCGTGGTCCAGCGTCCAGGCGAACCCCTGGGTACGGGTCTGGTAGTGCCTCTCCTCGATGAACTTCAGCCCGTGGCGCGCCCACTTGAGGGCCTCGGGCGCGCCGGTGTGCATCGCGGAGCGGGCATAGATGATCACGTAGCCGGCGCTGGAGACGAGATGTCGGTGGTGGCGGTTGTAGAGATGTCCGTCGTCGGTGAGATAGTGGTAGAAACCCGCCTGGGAATCGATGCAGCGCGGGTGGTAGAACGCCATGGTCCTGGCGATGTGCTGCTCGATCTGGTGCGGCGTGGTGAACGGCATGGCGAACCTCGCTTCATGACGGATGCCGATGCACGAAGGACCCGGTGCATGACGACACCGGAAGAACGCACGGCAGCGTCGAAGGTTACACGCTCATTCTGGTCGGCATGGCCAACAGTCACAATGCGCCTCTCGTCGGATGTCGATCGGCTCGGGATAGGTGTCGATATTTTCCTTCGACATCGACAGAATTGGGAAACCGACATGTATCGACGCCGACAGGGCCTAGCGATGACCGCAACTTCCGAACGATCCCCCACCGCGCTCGACGTCTACCGACGCCTGAAGGCGGATATCATCCGCGGCGTCTATGCACCGCAGGAAAAGCTGCTGATGAGCCGGCTGAAGGCGAGCTACGCCACCGGCGTCGGCCCCTTGCGGGAGGCCTTGACCCGGCTGATCGGCGAACGCCTGGTCACCGGGATCAGCCAGCGTGGCTATCGCGTGGCGCCGATGTCGATGGCCGAACTGGCCGCGATCTACGACGCTCGCGCCGAGCTCGAGGGCCTGCTGATACGCTTGGCCATCGAGCGCGGCGACGATGACTGGGAGGCCTCGATCCTGGCCCGGGCGCATACCCTGGCCAAGGTCGACCGGGTCAACGACGGCGAGGAGATGCTCGAACGCTGGGACAAGCGACACCAGGCGCTTCACAACGCCATGGTCGCCGGCTGCGACTGCCTGCCGCTGCTGCAGTCGCGGGCGGCCCTGTTCGATCAGGCGCAGCGCTACCGCCATCTCTGGCTGCGTCGGACCGTCTTCTCGGCGCAGGCTCTGGCCGACAAGCATTGCGAGCATCAGGCCCTGGTGGACACGATCCTGTCACGCGATGCCACCGCCGCCAGCCGCATGATGCGTGAACACCTGATGACGCCGGTGCCGATCATCCGCGAGCGGCTCGAGGCGTGTGGTGTGAACAAGCCTTAGAGGGAACGACAACCGGGGCATCGATCAGACAATCGCCCCAGCGCGACGCAGATCCGCCAGCGCCTCGGCATCCAGCGCCAACCACTCGCTCAGGACGCATGCCGTATGCTCGCCCAGCCGCGGCGGCGACTGCGACGATGTCATCCGACAGCCATCCAGCGTGATCGGGTTACCCACCAGCCTGGCACGGCGCCCATCCTCCATGACGCTCTCCTGGCACATGCCGCGATGCCGCACCTGGGGGTCGCCGAAGACCTGATCGAGCGTATTGATGGGCCCGCAGGGCACGCCGTGGGCCTCCAGCAGCGCCAGCCACTGGTCGCGGGGCCGGGCGATCAACCGCTTCTCCAACAGCGCGACCAACGCCTCGCGATGGGCGACCCGCTGGGCATTGGTGGCGAAACGCGGGTCCCACGCCCACGCCGGTTCGCCCAGCGCCTCGCACAGATGGCGAAACTGGCTGTCGTTGCCCACGGTCACGATGAGATGACCATCGGCGGCGGCGAACGCCTGATACGGCACGATGTTGGGATGCGCATTGCCCATGCGCTGCGGCGTCTGGCCGCTGGTAAGGTAGTTGAGTGCCTGATTGGCGAGTACGCCGACCTGGACATCCAGCAGCGCCATGTCGATGTAGCCGCCCTCGCCGGTCGCATCCCGGCGACGCAGCGCCGCCAGGATCGCGTTGGCGGCGTAGAGCCCGGTGAAGATATCGGTGATCGCGACGCCTACCTTCGTCGGCTCGCCGCCTTGCGCGTCGGGCGCTCCGGTCAGGCTCATCAGCCCGCCCACGCCCTGGATCAGGAAGTCGTAGCCGGCGCGGCCGGCATAGGGCCCGTCCTGGCCGAAGCCGGTGATCGAACAGTAGATCAGGTCCGGCTTGAGTGGCTGGAGGCTGGCGTAGTCGAGCCCGTAGGCAGCCAGCCCGCCGACCTTGAAGTTCTCGATCACGACATCGGCCTTCATTGCCAGGCGCCGAACCAGCTCCTGCCCCTTCGCGGTGGACAGGTCGATGGCGACCGAGCGCTTGCCGCGGTTGGCGCTCAGGAAGTAGGCGGACTGTTTCATCCCGGCACCCGAACCCGTGCCGGTACCCGACTCCGTCGAGTTTCCTGTCTCGGCACCCGGACCCGTGCCGGTACCCGACTCCGTCGAGTCTCGTGTTTCCAACCCCGTGCCGACGCCGTCGAGCCAAGGCGGGCCCCAGGCGCGGGTATCGTCGCCCCGCCCCGGCCTCTCGACCTTGATCACCTCGGCGCCGAGATCCGCCAGTTGCTGCGTACACCAGGGGCCGGCAAGCACCCTCGAGAGGTCCAGCACCTTGAGGCCGGCCAGCGGCCGGGAGATCTCACTCATCGCCGTCACCCGAACGCCTGGATACCGGTCTGGGCACGCCCCAGGATCAGGGCATGGACGTCGTGGGTCCCCTCGTAGGTGTTGACCGTCTCCAGATTGATCATGTGTCGGATCACGCCGAACTCCAATGAGATGCCGTTGCCGCCGTGCATGTCTCGCGACATCCGGGCAATGTCGAGCGCCTTGCCGCAATGATTGCGCTTGATCAGCGAGATCATTTCCGGGGTCGCCTGGCCCGCGTCCAGCAGGCGCCCGACGCGCAGACACGCCTGGAGGCCCAGCGCGATCTCCGTCTGCATGTCGGCCAGCTTGACCTGAACCAGTTGGGTGGCGGCGAGCGGCCGGCCGAACTGCTCCCGATCCAGGGTGTACTGGCGCGCGGCGTGCCAGCAGAACTCCGCTGCACCCATGGTGCCCCAGCCGATCCCGTAGCGGGCCTTGTTGAGACATCCGAACGGCCCGCCCAGGCCGGAGGCGCCGGGCAGCAGCGCCTCCTCCGACACGAACACGTCGTCCAGCACGACCTCGCCGGTGACCGAGGCGCGCAGCGAGGCCTTGGCCTGGATGGTGGGCGTGGAGAAGCCCTCGGCGCCGCGGTCGACCAGAAACCCCTTGATCTTGCCTTCATGGGCATCGGATTTCGCCCACACCACGGCGACATCGGCGATGGGGCTGTTGGTGATCCACATCTTCTGGCCGCTGAGACGATAACCGCCATCGACCTTCCTGGCCCGCGTCTGCATGCCGCCGGGGTCGGAACCCGCGTTGGGCTCGGTCAGCCCGAAACAGCCCACCATCTCGCCGCTCGCCAGTTCGGGCAGGTAGCGCTGCTTCTGCGCCTCGGTGCCATAGGCCTCGATCGGGTGCATCACCAGCGACGACTGCACGCTCATGGCGGAGCGGTAGCCGGAGTCGACCCGCTCGACCTCCCGCGCGACCAGACCGTAGGCCACGTGGTTGGCGCCCGCCCCGCCATAGGCTTCGGCCACCGTGGCTCCCAGCAGTCCGAGCCCGCCCATCTCGCGCAGGATCTCGCGGTCGAAATGGTCGCGTTCGAAGGCCTCCAGCACGCGCGGCTGCAGGCGCTCCTGGCAGTAGTCGCGTGCCAGTTGCTGAATCTGGCGCTCCTCGTCGCCGAGCTGCTGGTCGAACAGAAAAGGGTCGTCCCACTGGAAACCGGACATGGCTGGCGCTCCTGATATCGATGGAATCGCCCGGCTTCGACGGCGCGGACGATCAGATAGTGAGAGTAACGCCACCAACAATGTCGACACTATTGGCAAAATGTCTACATTTTATAAGATTCGGCAAGCTTGAAGCTCAGTAAGTAGACGCTTAGACTATATAAAACACACTTATGTGTACACTTATGAAATCAGGCACCGCACGCGATCGATTGGATCAGTGGGACAGGAAAGGCAGGAGCGTCTATACCCTGACCGATCTGGCAAAAATCTTTCCCGAAGACAGCCCCAAGACATTACAGGAAGGCATCCGGCGGCTGCGTCGACTCAACGTGCTCGAGGGCGTTCAAAAAGGGATCTACATTTACGCGTCTTCACGACGTACGAAAGCTGATCGGCTCGAAGAGATCGCCAAGGCGATGCGACGTGGCGAGTATAGCTATGTCAGCCTGGAGTCGGCGCTGTCCGCTTATGGGGTGATTTCCCAGATCCCGGTCGAGCGTCTCACGATCATGACGACGGGCCGTAAAGGCACCTACCGGACACCGTATGGGACGATCGAATTCACCCACACCAAACGCGCCGTGCACGAACTGCTACTCAGGATGCGCGATATCGGTCGCCCTTTGAAGATCGCCACCCCCGAAGCTGCCTGGGCCGATCTCAAGCGCGTGGGCCGCAATACTCATCTGGTAGATATCGAGGCCCTTCATGAAGCGAATTGAACCGGCGGACTTCGCCGCCCTCGTCGACCTCGCGATGGAGGACACCAACCGTCGAGCCATGAGGCCGGTGATCGAGAAAGAGTTACTGCACTTCGACATCCTCTTCGCGCTCGACCGGGAGCGACTCCTCGATGGGCTGACGTTCCAAGGCGGCACCTCGTTGCGACTCTGCTACGGGGCGCCACGGTTCAGCGAGGATCTCGATTTCGCTGGCGGTCCGGATTTCAGCGGCAAGGAGGCCAGCGAGATAAAAACCTGCTTGGAAGATTATATCGGCAGGCGTTACCAACTGGCGGTCTCGGTGAAACCACCCAAGGCGCTTCGCGACGATCCGAGATACGCGGAAGTGAGAGTCGACAAGTGGCAGGTGTCCGTTACCACCGCCCCTGCCCGCCCGGATATCGCCACCCAGAAGATCAAACTGGAGATTGCCAACGTTCCCGCTTACACGCGCCAGGCGCAAGGATTGCAGCTTCATTACCCGTTTTTGCCGGACGGTTACAACGACCTTCTGATTCTTGCCGAGAGCCTCGACGAAATCATGGCCGACAAGCTCATTTCTCTCGTCAATACACAACGCTACGTCCGCAATAGGGACATCTGGGATATCCAGTGGTTAAAACAGCAGGGCGCACGCCTGGACATCGGGCTGGTACAGCGAAAGCTGTCGGATTATCGAGTCGAAGCCTATATTGCCAGAGCCCGTACGCTGGTCGAAAGACTTCCCGGTCTCGTTCACGGCGCCGAATTCCAGCAGGAAATGGAGCGTTTCCTCCCCGCCGACACGCTCGAGAGGACGCTCCATGACTCTCGGTTCGCCGATTATCTCGCGCGAGAAATCGGTATCACCTTTACCGAGGTGATCAATGCCATGGGAGGCCAGAATGGCCCGGCCCCCGAGTTTCGGCTTTAGTCGCTTGCAGGCGAGGCGCTAGCGCTGAACCAGAGCGCTACCCGTGGTACCAACCATCAACCGCCAGCAGTCGTCGCAGGTTGGCAACGCCTGGGGATCGTGGCCCAGCAGCAGCGCAGAGCGTCCCGCCAGCCACGCATCCAGTGCCGACTTGATCGAGGCCGCCGTCTCGGCATCCAGTCCGCTCAGGGGTTCATCCAGGATCACCAGCGGCGAGTTGCGCAGCATCACCCGCGCCAATGCCACCCGGCGCGCCTGCCCGCCGGAGAGCTGCCGTCCCTGCTCGCCGACCCAGGTTTCCAGGCCGTCCGGCAGCGACCGCGCCCAGGGCTCGAGTTCGACGCTTTCCAGCACGGCCCACAGTTCGGCGTCGCTGGCGTCCGGGTCCCCCATGCGCAGGTTGGCGGCCAGGGTGTCGTGGAACAGCTCGCTGCGCTGGGTGAGGTAGCCGATTCTGGCTCTCAGCGAGTCGGGCGCGAGCCCGGCAATATCCCGGTGATCGAATTCGACATGCCCACCCTGCGGGTCGAAGGCGCGCACGGCCAGCTGCGCCAGCGTCGACTTGCCGATCCCCGAGGCGCCGATGATGCCGATACGCTGGCCGGGGGCGAGGGAAAGACTCAGGCCGCTGAACACGACTCGCGCCCCGTGAGCGACCTCGACGTTTCGATAGTCCAGCGACGGCGCCGCGCCGCCCGAGGTCAAGCGCTCGCCGGTCAATGGCGTCTTCAGTTCGGCCTGAGCGTTGAGGCGCTCCGCCGCTCTCACCGTCGCGCCCAGTTGCGTGAAGGCCATCGGCAGGTTGCCCAGGCCTTCGCTCACCGCCAATGTACCCAGCGCCAGCATCACCATGACCGGGCCGCTCACCTGGCCGCTACGAAAGGCCTCGAGCCCCAGCAGCAGCACGGCCAGCGTGGCCAGTTGGATTCCCACGGTGACGGCGAGATTGCCCGTGGCCGTGCGCTGGCCGAGTCGGCGCTGATCGTCGAGCAGCGCTCGCTCTTCGCGATGCCAGAGCTCACGGTGGGCATCCAGCGCCCGGTAGCTGGTCAGTTCCGCCAGACCTTCGACCTGCTCGATGGCGCGGACACGCAATTGTTCCTGACGATCGACCCGGCGATGACTGGCTCGCCAGCCCCACCAGGCGCAGCCGGCGGTGGCAACCAGCCCCAGCGGCAACAGAATGGCCAGCAGGACGATTCCCGCGATAGGCAGAAACGCCGCCGCGAAGGCCGCGAACGCCAAGATGCTGATTAGCGCGACCAGCGGCGGCGCCAGCAGGCGCAGGTAGAGGTTGTCGAGGGTATCGATGTCCGCCGTCAGCCGGTTGAGCCACTGGGAGGCGCGCGCCCGTGCCAGCGTGCGCGCATCCAGCGTGACCAGCCTCGCGAACACGCGTCCGCGAAGATCGGCCAGCAGCCGCAGTATGGTGTCGTGGTTATAGAGCCGTTCCAGGTAGCGGCTGACGGTACGCGAGACGGCGAAGAATCGGATCCCGCTTCCCGGCGTGAACACGTCCAGATAGCCCGAGGCGCTGACTGCAGCGATTGCCGTGGCGGTAATGAACCAGCCGGAGAGCGACAGCAGCCCCAATGCGCTGAGCAGCGTGGCCAGCATCAGCACCGCCCCCAGCAGCAGGCGCCCGCGAAGCTCGGCCAGGACGCCGAGCCAAGGCCGCAGAGATAGCAGTGCTTTCATGAGTTCGTCTCCCGCGCATCGGCCGAGCGCTCGATCCGTGACAACCGGCCCTGTTCGATCGCGAAGACCCGGCCGGCCATCGCCATGATCGCCGGATGGTGGGTAGCGACGATCAGGGTCCGCCCGCTCGCCGCCAGTTGCGTCAGCCCCGCGATCACGTGCTGTTCGGTCTCCGGGTCCAGCGCCGCCGTCGGCTCGTCCAGCAATACCAGCCTGGCCGGGGAGAGAAACACCCGGGCCAGCGCCAGCCGCTGCCCTTCGCCACCGGATAGCCCGACGCCGCGCTCGCCCAGCGGCGTCTCGAGCCCGCCCGGTGCCGATGCCAACCACTGGCCCAGCCCGGCCTGCGTCAATGCGCTGCGCAACGCCTCGTCACTGGCATCTGGCGCGACCAGCCGCAGGTTGTCGGCCAGCGTGCCCTGGATGATCAGCGGGCGCTGATCCAGCCAGGCGATGGCCGGATCGCGCCGCACCTCGACCCGACCCGCGCTGGGCGCGATGAAGCCGGCGATCAGTTGCAACAGACTGGATTTGCCGCTGCCGGATGGGCCGATCAGCGCCACCACTTCACCGGCATCGACACGTAGCGACAGCGGCCCGAGAATTCGCTCGCGTCCGGCATGGCGCAGTTCGACGTTCACGAGCTCGACGGCACCGGGGGTGAGCTCACGGCTGGCCGTCTCGTCGGGTCGGGTGCTTCCCGCAGGTGTGGCTTCTTCGTCGGCATCCGGTTCGAGCAGTGCCACCAGCCCTTCGGCGGCCCCCAGGGCGGAGGCCCGATCGTGATAGTGCTGGGAGAGCGTGCGCAGCGGCTGGAAGAACTCCGGCGCCAGCAGCAGGATGAACAGCCCGCTGAACAGATCGAGCTGCTCGGCCGGCCCGTACTGGATGTAGCCGAGCAGGCCGAGACCGATATAGATGGCCACGACGGCCACCGACACGGCAGCGAAGAATTCGAGTACCGCCGATGACAGAAACGCCACCCGCAGCGTCTTGAGGCTGCGCCGACGATAGTCGTGGGCAACCTCGCTGATCTCTTCGACGCTGCGCTCGGCGAGCCCGAAGAGCTGAAGGGTGGCGATCCCCCGCACCCGATCGAGGAAATGACCGGAAAGCCGGGTGACCGCCTGGAACTGCGCCTCGTTGAGACGCTGGGCGCCCATGCCGATCAGCGCCATGAACAGCGGAATCAAGGGGGCGGCGATCAACAGCCAGATCGCCGCCAGCCAGTTGAGCCAGAACACCACGACGAGATAGACCAGCGGAATCAGCGCCGCCAACACCATCTGGGGCAGGAAGCGGGAGTAGTAGCCTTCCAGCGACTCGACCTGATCCACCAGCTGACTGGCCAGCCCCGCGCTATGGCGGGAAGCCAGGCGCACCGGGCCCAGCTGCTGCAGGCGCACCAGCAGGCGCGCTCGCACCTGCTGCTTGACCCGCAGGCCGCAAGCCTGACCGCAGACCTCCTGCCCCCATTGCGCCAGGGCACGAGCGGCGATGGCGATCACGATCAGCGCGACGCCGAGGGTGACATCGCCCAGCGTGGCCTGGTTCGACACGACATCGTCGACGACCCAGGCCAGTGCGCCCATCTGGATCAAGGTGGCGAGGCCCGCCAGCAGGCCGCAGCCGACGGCGCCTCGATACCAGGGCCGGACACCGGCCGCTTGCTGCTTCAACCACTCTCTCGAAGCGCTCGTACGTGAAGCCCCCGTACGTGAAGCGCCCGTACGTGAAGCGTTAGTGCGTGACGGCCCCATGGTTCGCCTCGCGGCACTCAATGGTAGCCCTCACCCACACGCACCTTGCCGCGGAATACCCAGTACGACCAGGCGGTGTAAGTCAGAATGATGGGCACCACGAACAGCACGCCGATCAGCAAGAAGAACTGCGACTCAGGTGCCGAAGCGGCATCCCACAACGTGTAATCCGGTGGAATGACATACGGCCAGCGACTCACCAGCAGCCCCAGGTAGGTGAAGATGAACAGGCCCAGTGTCAGCAGGAAGGCCAATCCTTCACGCCGGCGGCGGGTCGCCACGTAGATGCCCACGGCACACAGTAGCGCCGCGAACGGCAGCAGCCAGATCACCTGCATGTGATCGAACCAGCGATCGAACACGCCGGGATCGATCCACGGGGTCCACAGGCTGACGATGACGAATACGGCCAGCACGCCGATCAGCAGTTTGGGAATCAGCCCACGCGCCCATTCGCGAACGTGTCCTTCCGACTTCAGCACCAGCCAGGTCGCGCCCAGCAGGGTATAGCCGACCACCAGCCCGAGACCGGTCAGAATGGAGAACGGTGTCAGCCAGTCGAACGCCCCGCCGGTGTAGACGCGATCGGCAGTTTCGAAACCTTGAATATAGGCACCTACCACGCAGCCCTGCGCGAACGCTGCAACGAAGGAGCCACCGGCGAAGGCGGCATTCCACCAGCCGCGCGTGCGCTTGGACTTGAAGCGGAATTCGAACGCCACCCCGCGGAAGATCAGGCCAGCCAGCATCAGGAAGACGCCCAGATAAAGCGCCGGCAACAAGATGGTGTAGACCAGCGGGAAGGCCGCGATGAGTCCGGTGCCCCCGAGTACCAGCCAGGTCTCGTTGCCGTCCCATACCGGCGCAACGGAATTCATCATCACGTCACGCGCATCTTCGTCCGGGGCGAAGGGAAACAAGATCCCCAGCCCCAGGTCGAAACCATCCATGAGCACGTACATGATCACACTGAAGGCGATGATGACGGCCCAGATCAACGAGAGATCGAACATTTCCATGGCTTAGCTCCTGTTCGGGGCGCGGTCGTCGCGCGCATCATCGAAGGGCACGTGGGCGGCGGACATGGGCCTCGCCGGACGGTCGTGGCTATCCAATTCCTCTGTGTCGTCGTGCTCATCAAGGCCCTGGTTGATTACCTTGCACAGGTAATAGACACCGGCGATGAAGATAACGGCGTAGACGGCGATATAGCCCAGCAGCGTGAACAGCACCATTCCGCCACTCAGCGAGGGCGTGATAGCGTCGGCGTAATCGAGTACGCCGTAGATCAGCCACGGCGAGCGCCCGGTTTCGGTCACGACCCAGCCCGCGACTACCGCTACGAACGGCGCCAGACTCATGCCCTGCAGTCCACGCAAGAACCAGCGACTGTGATACACGCGCCCGCCCTTGCGTAGCACCAACCCGGCAACGGCGAAGGCGATCATCAAGAGCCCTAATGCCACCATCACGCGGAAGCTATAGAAGGTGATCCACACCGGCGGCTGTTGTGCGCGGTCGATTTGATCGAGCCCGGGGACGACGCCGTCTGGGTCGTGGCGCAGGATAAGACTGGCGCCATTGGGAATGCCGATCTCGACGCGGTTGGCCTGCAGATCCCGATCCGGCAACGCAAACAGCAACAGCGGCACGTTCGACTCGGTTTCCCAGTTACCTTCCATGGCCGCGATCTTCATCGGCTGATGCTCGAGCGTGTTGAGCCCGTGCTCGTCACCAATCCAGGCCTGTAGCGGGGTCAGAATCAGCAGCAACCACATGGTCATGGAAAGCGCTCGCTTGTGCGCTTCCACATCACGCCGCCGCAGCAGGAACCAGGCACTGACGCCGCAAACCACGAAACCGCCGGTCAGAAACGCCGCCATCGCCATATGCGCGAAGCGATACGGGAAGGAAGGGTTGAAAATGGCCTCGATCCAGGAGGTGACATGCACCATGCCCTCGCGAATCTCGTAGCCTTGCGGGGTCTGCATCCAGCTGTTGGTCGCCAGAATCCAGAACGCCGAGATGAAGGTGCCCACGGCAACCATCAACGCGGCGAAGAAGTGTACCGCCGGCGAGACACGATGCCGCCCGAACAGCAACACCCCCAGGAAGCCAGCTTCGAGGAAGAACGCCGTGACCACCTCGTAACTCAGCATCGGACCAATGAAGTTCGCGGCCATCTGCGCGAAGTTGCTCCAGTTGGTCCCGAACTGGAACGCCATCACGATGCCGGACACCACGCCCATGCCAAAGACCACGGCAAAGATCTTGGTCCAGAAAAGGCCCAGACGATCCCAGACCGTGTTGCCCGTCGCGACGAAGAGACCTTGCAACACCGCCACATAGGAGGCGAGTCCGATCGTGAAGACCGGGAAGATCGCATGAAAAGAAACCACGAAAGCGAACTGCAATCGTGAAAGCAGGATAGGATCTAACGCCATGGCTGACTCCTCGCAAGCGTTCAGGGCAGCGGTTCCCTCATGCCCCGACGACAGATGTTTCTTCGTTCTGTTTGCCCGTCGAACGACCATTGCAGCCGTCGATGCTTAACATCGCTTTACATCATAAGGAAAGTGTTCCCGTCGGCCGCCGTGTCCTGATGTCGCATGCCAGCGCCGACCTTTCCCTTTTTCTCCCTAGACAACCTAGGCAATAGTGCCGGAAGTCGCCAGTGGCGAGGGCTTGCGACCAGCCTCGAGGCTTACCGAGTGCGACGTCATGGCCTCGGTGGAATTCATCTCTGCGACAATCTGTCAGCCTGACTGGATCGAATCGGCCTACCCGCCTCTCTCCTCGCCCGCCCTTGCTGCTCCGCGCGGAGTCCCTTCATGCGTCGGGTGCTGTTCGTGAACCAGGCTCTTCCGACGATAAGCAAAGCGCTTCGACGACGTGGGCGCTCCAGTCAGACGCAAGGCTTTGGTCAAATAGTCATACAAAGTCGAATCGAGTAAGGTCCTAATGGCTACTGCGCTATTCGATAGCTCGTCAACCACCGCCACTTCACGAGGCGCTTCGTGACCGACCCCGCCACATCGACGTCCTCCTCCACGACGCAAGCCACGCCCGCGCGCGCAGTGCCGGCGCTATGGATGCTGGTTCTCATCACGCTGGCCGGCACGTTGGCCATGCATATTTTCGTACCGGCACTGCCCATTGCCGGCCAGGCGCTGAGCGCCGACAACGCCCAGATGCAGTTGACCATCAGCCTCTACATTCTGGGACTGGCGATCGGTCAACTCTTCTACGGACCGCTATCCGACGCGGTGGGCCGGCGACCGGCATTGATGCTGGGCATGCTGATCTACAGCGTGGCGGGGATCGTTGCCTGGCAGGCGCAAAGCGTCGAAACGCTGATCACGGCGAGGTTCTTTCAGGCCTTCGGCGGCTGTGCCGGGCTGGCGCTGGGGCGCGCCATGATCCGCGACACCGCTGCGCCGGACCGCGCCGTGCAACGGCTGGCCGTGCTCAATCTGGTCGTGGCCATCGGGCCGGCCATGGCACCGCTCATCGGCAGCCTGCTGACCACCACGCTGGGTTGGCGTACCGTGCTGCTGGCACTGTGCCTGATGGGCGTGGGCAACCTGCTGTTCGTCTGGCGGCTGATGCCGGAGACCGCGAAGCCCAGCGGCCGGGTCGATCTGCCCAATCTGGCGCATGAATATCGAACGCTGATCCGCTCGCCGGCCTTCATAGGTTATGCCATCGGCGGCGGCTGCGTCACCACGGCCATGTTCGCCTTCGTCGCCTCGGCGCCGTTCATCTTCGTCGAACAACTGGGCAAGCCGGCAAGCCACGTGGCGTACTATCTTTCGTTGCTGATCCTGAGCATTTCGCTGGGCAATTTCATCACCAACCGCACGATCCAGCGTGTCGGGCTGGTTCGACTGATGCTGTCGGCCAGCTTTCTGAGCCTGGCCGGCGGACTATCGATGCTGACCATCGTGCTCGCCGGCTGGACTTCGGTCGTCACCCTCGAAGCCTCGATGCTGCTGTTCACCTTCGGCGTAGGCATGACCGGGCCGACGGCGTTGACGCTGGCCGTCGGCGTCAATCCTCGGGTCGTGGGCTCGGCGGCCGGTCTCTACGGATTCGCGCAGATGGGTATCGGCGCGCTCTGCACCGGGCTTGCCGGGCTGGGAGACAACCCGGCGCAGGCGGCAGCCGTGGTGCTCGCTACCGCTGCCATCATCGGCCAGATCGCGCTGAGGAGCGCCTTGCGGTTCGATCGCCAGCCGCATCATTGATCGCTTGCCTACCGCGCCGGCGGGACGCCTCGAATACCACCACACCCTTCGCGCCTGATGCGTTCGTCTAACGGAGCGCGCCACTCTTCTTCGGTAGGGTAGACGTACCACAACAACGCACGTGGGCGTGGTCCGTTCCACGCTCGCCATAACAATCAAGGAACGCGCATGAACGCTATCTGGATCGCCCTGTTTGGCGCCGTGTGTTTCGTGATGGGCTATCGCTTCTATTCGAAGTTCATCGCCGAACGCATCTACCGACTCGATGCCGATTTCCAAACCCCGGCGCACACCTATCGTGACGGCGTCGACTACGTCCCCACCAATAAGTGGATTCTCTGGGGCCACCATTTCACCTCGGTAGCAGGTGCAGCACCCATCGTGGGGCCGGCCATCGCGATCTATTGGGGCTGGTTGCCGGCCATCCTGTGGGTCGTGCTGGGCACCGTTTTCGCCGCCGGGGTGCATGATTTCGGGGCGTTGGTGCTTTCCAACCGCCACAAGGGCCACTCGATCGGCACACTGGCCAACCGGCTGATCGGGCAGCGTGCCAAGCTGTTGTTCTTGTTCATCATCTTGATCCTGGTGCTGATGGTCAACGCGGTGTTCGCCTGGGTCATCGCCAAGCTGTTCATCACCTTTCCTGCCAGTGTGCTGTCGGTCTTCATCCAGATTCCGCTCGCCGTGTGGATCGGCTATCGCGTCTATCGTCATTCGGGCTCGATGCTGCTGCCATCGGTGATCGCGCTGGCTGTGATGTACGGGGCAGTGCTGGTAGCCAGCGAAGTGCCCATGCTGCAGTTCGACCTCGTGAGCTGGTTCGGTGGTCCCGACGCGCCGGTCTTCGGCGGCTTCAACGGCACCTCGATGGCCTTTCTGGTCTGGATCGTGGTGTTGATGGTGTACGTCTACATCGCCTCGACGCTCCCCGTCTGGAAGCTGCTGCAACCGCGCGATTACATCAATTCGCATCAGCTGGTGGTCGGCCTGGCGCTGCTGTATCTGGGGCTGCTCTTCGGCGCGCCGGAAATGACCGCCCCCAGCGTCAACAGCGAAGCGGACATCAGTTGGTATCCGCTGCTGTTCATCACCATCGCCTGCGGGGCGATCTCCGGCTTCCATGGCCTGGTCGCCTCGGGCACCACCTCCAAGCAGCTCGACAAGGAAACCGATGCGCGCTTCATCGGCTATGGCGGCGCCTTGGGCGAAGGTATGCTGGCGATGATCGCGATCATTGCGGTGGGCACCCTGTTCACCTCCGGCGCCGATTTCACCGCGACCTACTCGAGCTTTTCCGCGGCCGGCTCCAACGGCCTGGGCTCGTTCGTGCGGGGCGCCGGGCAGCTCGCCGGCAATCTCGGTATCCCCGAGCACATGGGGTCGACCCTGATCGCGGTGATCGTGGTGAGCTTCGCCGCCACCACGCTGGATACCGCCGTGCGCCTGATGCGTTACATCATCGCCGAGCTGGGCAATGAGTACGGCATGCCGGTGATCGCTCGCAAGCACGTCGCGACCAGCATCGCCGTCATCACCAGCGCCGCGCTGGTCATCCTGCCGGAAGGCCCCAACGGCTTCGGCTCGGGCGGCTACCTGCTGTGGCCGTTGTTCGGCACCAGCAACCAGTTGCTGGCCGGCATTACGCTGATGCTGGTCTCGGTATGGCTCAAGCGCCAGGGCCGCCCGGTGATCTTCACCCTGGCACCCATGCTGTTCCTGCTGGTCATGACGCTGTGGGCCATGGGACAACAGGTCATTTTCACCTGGTCGGGTTTCGGCGATGCCGACCGCAACTGGCTGTTATTCACCTTCGGCAGCCTGATCATGGTATTCACGCTGTGGATTCTGCTCGAGGCGTCGCGCAGCTTCCGCCAGAGCGACACCGATGTACGACACCAATCGCTGAGCTCCGATGAGCCGCACTGACGCCGACGGTTCCGTGATCGCCTTGTGGCGGTCACGGTTACGCCGCGCGATCCAGGGTTACGACGCGGTTCTGAGCTTGCCGCACCGCCGCGAAATCGCCCGGGAGCTGCAGGATGAGGAGGACCTCTTCATGCTGCTGTGCTTCTGCGACATGATGGGGATTCCCAATCCCGCCAGCGACATGACCCTGGAGCTCTACCCGCACATGCTTGACCGCTTCCACGAGTGGCACAAACGCCAGGGCATGCCGCGTTCCCCCCTGGAGGGCTTTCGCTGCTGCTGAGCATGCATGTCCCACAAGGAATTCCCCATGGCCAAGAGCCTTTTCTTCGGCGGCAAGGGCGGTGTCGGCAAGACCAGCTGCGCCACCGCCTACGCCATGAGCTGCGCGGCGGCCGGCTGGCGTACCCTGCTGGTCTCCACCGACCCGGCGCACAACCTGGCCGATCTGTTCGGACGCGCACCGGGGCCGACGCCAACGCGAATGCAGGCCGGTCTCGACGTCGTCGAACTCGACCCCGACCATGAAACGCAACGCTACCTGGAACAGGTCAAGGCCACGCTGCGCCCTCTGGTCAGCGGCGAGCGTAGCGCGACGGTATTTCGCCAGCTCGACTTGGCGCGGCACGCCCCCGGTACCGAGGAAGCCGCCCTGTTCGATGCCTTGGTCGGCCTGTTGCTGGATACCGGCGAGAATTACGATCGACTGATCTTCGACACCGCGCCCGGCGGGCACACGGTGCGCTTGCTGGCGCTCCCCGAGATCATGGGCGCCTGGGTGGAGGGGTTGATGCAACGCCGGCGCAAGGTGCGCAGCGATTACAAGGCGTGGCTCGGCGACGGCGAGGTCGTCGACGACCCCATCCAGGAAACGCTGATGCGTCGCCGCGGGCGCCTCGCCGCTGCCCGCGAGCACTTGACCTGCCCCGCGCATTCGGCGGTGATCCTGGTCGCCAATCCGGAACGCTTGCCGGCGCTGGAAACCGCGCGCACCCGCGAGCTGCTCGAGAGCCATGGCCTGCACGTCGGCGCCGTGGTGATCAACAAGTGCCTGCCCGCCGAGGTCGACAGCCAGTGGCTCGCCAACTGGCGGGAGGAGCAACGCCCCTGGATCGAGCATCTCGAAGCCTCCTTCCCCGACCGCGAGCGCATACGCATCGACCACCAGTCCCACGCGCCGGCTTGCTGTGACGATCTGGCGCCTCTCCAGGCAGCACTGAGTGGGCTGGCCCCCTGGCACGCCCACGCCTAGCGCATGCCGATCACGCTGTAGACCAGCCACGCGGTGTAGGCCACGAAACTGGCCAGCAGCACGGCGCCCTCCAGGCGATTGATACGTCCCTGCCCCTTGATGCCGATGCCGAACACCAGCAGTACCAGCGTCAACGCCGCCATCACCGGCCAATCCCGGACCAGCACGTCGGGATCGACGTCGATGGGATGTATCATGCCGGCCAGGCCGACCACCGCCAGCGTGTTGAACAGGTTGGAGCCCACCACGTTGCCGATCACCAGGTCGTGCTCGTTCTTGCGCACCGCGCTGATGGAGGAAGCCAGCTCCGGCAGCGAAGTGCCGATGGCGACCACCGTCAGCCCGATGACCAGATCGCTCACCCCGAACGCTTCGGCGATCGTGACCGCGCCCCATACCAGAAAGCGCGAACTGACGATCAGCATCAACAGGCCGACCAGCGTCCAGACCACGCCGCTTTTCAGCGACATGGACTCGCCTGCCGCATCCGCCTCGACATCGGCCTGCAACGCGTCGCCCTCCGAGCGCCGTGAACGCCAGATGCTGTAGCCCAGGAAGCCGAAGAGCAGCGCCAGCAGGAGCACCGCATCGAAGCGCGAGATCACGCCATCATGCAGGCACCACAGCGATATCAGCGTCACGCCGCCGAGAACCGGCAACTCCTGTCGAACCACCTGGGAGTGCACCGTCAACGGGCTGATCAGCGCCACCAGTCCCACGATCAAGGCGATATTGGTGATGTTCGAGCCGTAGGCGTTGCCCAATGCCAGGCCAGGATTACCCTGAACGGCCGCCAGCGCCGAGACCATCAGCTCGGGCGCGGAAGTGCCGAAACCGATCACCACCATGCCGATCAGTAGCGGCGGAAGCCCCAGGTGACGGGCCGTCGCCGCCGCGCCATCCACGAACCGATCGGCACTCCAGACCAGTACCACGAGTCCGGCCACAATGGCCGCCAGCGCCATCCACACGTTAGGATCTCCTTTCATGGATTCATCGAGTACATCCTGCCGGACAGGTATCCGGGCAGCGACACGAGTGCGCTTGGTGCCCGAAAGGCCACGAAAGCCACGACAGGCTTCATTCGGTCATGTCGGCCACTGTCGTTCTTCGGCAAAGCGGCCTTAGCCTACTATAGTATCCAAGCGGCTGAACTATCGTGACTTTTCAGCAGCGACGCCGCCGTCTTCAATGGGCATCCTGCAAACATGCACCGACGTATGTATTCCAGTAATATGCTCTCTTTACGCAGCGTGACGCTTTTTCCACTCAGTCTTCGCATCGGGTACGGCTTTGGCATCAGGCAAGGATGACACCGGCATCGACAAGGCGACCTTTCTGACGCCTCGGCGGACGCATCGTCGTCTGCGCGCCTGCCATGAATGCGATCTGCTGGTCGCGCTGCCGCCGCTGCATGCGGGCCAGCGAGCCAGCTGCCCGCGCTGTGGCCATACGCTCAGCCACCGCCACTTCCGCCCCGCCGAGCGCAGTCTGGCATTCGCCATCAGCGCCCTGATCGCACTGGCGGCAGCGCTCTATTTTCCGTTCATCAGTTTCGAGGCGCGCGGCGTCAGCAACGCCATTCAACTCACCGATACCTCGGCCAGCCTCGTCAGATTCCACGAGCCTTTCGTCGGCATGCTGGTACTGCTGACCGTGGTGGTGCTGCCCGCTGTCTACCTGCTCGCAGTCATCTGGCTGCATTTCGGCCTGCTGCAGCGGCGCCCACTGCCACGGAGTTACCGCATCGCCCGCGCGCTTTCCCACCTGGGGCCATGGATGATGGCGGACGTCTTCGTGATCGGCGCGCTCGTCAGCCTGATCAAGATCGCCGGCATGGCGTCCGTCGACCTGGGCCTGTCGTTCTGGGCGTTCTGCGTCTATGCCCTGCTGCTGCTGCTGACCACACGCTCCATCGATACGGACTGGATGTGGTTCTCGCTCGTGGGCGAGCCGCTGGCACCGGAGGGTTGTCGGCCGGGCCAGCCGGCCGCGGAACAGAAGCTCACCGGCTGCCCGACCTGCGGGCTGGTCAATCGCCTCGGCCATTTCGGGCGCGGGCGCTGCCAGCGCTGTGGCGAGCCGCTACGTTTCCGAAGCCCCCACAGCCTGCAGAAGACCTGGGCGCTGCTGATCGCGGCGACGCTGTGCTATATCCCCGCCAATCTCTACCCGATCATGACCACGACGTCGCTGGGCAACGAGACCCCTTCGACCATCATCGGCGGCGTGATGATCTTTCTCGGCCATGGCGACTGGCCCATCGCGTTGATCATCTTCACCGCCAGTGTCGTGGTACCGATCGGCAAGGTGTTCGCGCTCGCCTGGCTCTGCATCACGGTCCGGCGCAGCGGTGAATCCGAGTTCAAGCACAAGCGCCAGACGCTCTACCGGATCACCGAACTGATCGGCCGCTGGTCGATGATTGACGTGTTCGTGGTCGCCATTCTGGTGTCGCTGGTCCACGCCGGGTCGCTGCTGTCGATCACCCCGGGGCCGGCGGCACTCGCCTTTTCCGCCGTGGTCATCATCACCATGCTGGCGGCCATCAGCTTCGACCCACGCCTGATCTGGGACGCGCGCAACATGCAGCCCCACATGCCGGCTGCGCTCAAGCGCCAATCCCCCTATTCGCCTGTCAAGGAAGCCGACGATGCCTGATTCGATGCAACGCGCCAAACGAGTGTCGCAATCGCGGCTCTCGCCGATCTGGATAGTGCCCCTGCTGGCGGCGCTGATCGGCGCCTGGATGGTGTGGGACAACATTTCCAGCCGAGGCCCGTTGATCACGCTGAACATGGAGAACGCCGAGGGCATCGAGGCCGGCAAGACCTTGATCAAGACGCGCAACGTCGAGGTCGGACACGTCGAGGCGGTACGCCTCTCCGACGACCTGTCCCACACCGTGGTGACGGCCCGCATGTCCAACGACGCGGCGCGAATGCTCAATACCGAGACCCGCTTCTGGGTGGTCAAGCCCCGCATCGGGCGCGAAGGCATCAGCGGTCTGAATACCGTGCTCTCCGGCGCCTACATCCAGCTCGCGCCAGGCAAGAGCGATGAACCCCAGGACAGCTTCGACGTGCTCGAACAGCCACCTGTCGCGCCGCCCGATGCCCCTGGACTGAGGATCAACCTGGTGAGTCAGGTCGGCAATTCGCTCAGCGCCGGCGACCCGATCACTTACCAGGGCTATACCGTCGGTCGCGTGGAAAGTACCGATTTCGATCCAGAGAAACGGGAGATGCGCCACCGGATCTTCATCCAGGCCCCCTATGACAGCCTGGTGACCGATACCACGCGTTTCTGGAGCTCTTCCGGCATCGACGTGCAGCTGGATTCGGAGGGGGTCAACGTCAACCTCGACTCTTTCGAGACGCTGATCAGCGGGGGCGTGACCTTCGGCGTGCCCGAGGATATCGCCCGCGGCAATGCCGCCAAGCAGGACGCGACCTACACCCTCTACAACAATGAGGAGAGCGCCCGCGAAGGAACCTACGACCAGTACATCGAGTATGTCCTGCTGGTCGACGACACCGTTCGTGGACTCAGCCGGGGCGCGCCGGTGGAGTATCGCGGCGTACGCGTGGGCACGGTGGTCAGCGTTCCCTGGCACTTCACCGCCCCGCAGCCCGACACCCTGACCCAGTTCGCGATACCGGTACTGATTCGTATCGAACCGCAGCGGCTGGAGAGCAGCGAGAACATCAACGAGGATATCGACGATCAGGAAGTGCGGGATCGTTTCGTGACCATGTTCAAGGAGTATGGCCTGCGGGCAACGCTCAAGGCAGGCAACCTGCTGACCGGCGCCCTGTTCGTCGACCTCAACTTCAGCCAGGACGCCGAGCCCTACAAACCGATGGAATTCGACGGCAAGCCGGTGTTCCCGACCGTATCGGGTGGGTTCGCGCAGATCGAACAGAAGATCTCGAACCTGCTCGACAAGCTCAACGGTCTGCAGGTCGAGCCGATTCTCGACAGCCTGGACCAGACGATGCAGACCTCCCAGCAGACCCTGGAAGAGGTGCGCCAGATCGCCGAGTCGGTCAACGCCATCGTCTCCGACCCGGCGACACAGCAGCTACCGGGGAGCCTCAACGATACGCTCCAGGAGTTGCAGAACACGCTGAACGGCTTCTCTTCCGGCTCTTCCGGATATCGCCAGCTCAATGACACGCTCAAGCAGCTGGAAATCCTGATGCGCGATCTGCAGCCGGTCGCCAAGACCCTTCGCGAGCAGCCCAATGCGCTGATCTTCGATCGTGAAGTCCAAACCGACCCCGTGCCGAGGGCTCCCCAATGATGGCTTCATTCATGCTCCGCTGGCGCCAGTTCGGCGCCACGACCCTGTTGACGATCGCGACCGCGACGATGGCGGGTTGCGCCGCGCAATCCACCCCGGCCAACCGCTTCACCCTGCCGGAGGTCGAGAGTCCGCCGTCATCGGCGGTGTCGGTCTCTTCGCGGCAACTGGCCGTCAGCCCGGTCGAGGTGGCCAGTTATCTCGATCAGGAGGGTATCGTGATGCAGACCAGCGATATCGAGCTCAACGCCGCCAATCAGAACCTGTGGGCGGAAGAGCTGGGGCACCAGCTGACACGCCAGTTGCGCCAGTCGCTCTCCGCCGAGCTGCCGGGCACGACGGTGGTCAGCGCGGCGCAGGGAGGGGCTGGCGCGCAGCGGCTATCGCTGAGCGTCGACCAGTTTCAGGGGCGCTACGACGGTCGCGCCCTGGCCTCCGGGGAGTGGCAGCTCCATGACGATAACCGACTGGTGGTGCAACGACATTTCGAGGTGACGCGTCCCTTGGACGACGACGGCTACCCGGCGCTGGTGCGTGCGCTGGGTGCGGTATGGAAGGATGTGGCGCGGCAGGTGGCAGCCGAGGTTCGTGCGACGCCCGCCCAGACGCCGGCCGCCAACTGAAGGGGGCCAGCTAGAGGGACCCGTCCGGACACTGGTTGCGCCGGCCCGGGGACAGTCACCATGGCTGTCCCCGGGCCGACGACAGAGCTGGCAGCACGATGGGGTGACCAACGCGCCGCCTTCCGGTGACGCCACCGAACGCGGTCAGGGATTGAGCCGGCTTCTCAGGCGCGATACCGCCTGACTGTGCAGTTGGCAGACCCGGGACTCGCTGACGCCGAGCACGGCGCCGATCTCCTTCAGGTTGAGCTCCTCCTGATAGTAGAGCCCCAGCAGCAACTTCTCTCGCTCCGGCAGTGCATCGATCGCCGCCATGACGTTGGCCCGGTTATCCGCGTCCAGCAGCGCCTCGAGCGGCGATGGCGGCCCACCCTCGGAAACCGCCGTCACGCCGTTTTCGCTATCGCTCTCGTCGTACGCCAGCAGAAAGCCGTTGTTGGCGTCCGTCAGCAGTTGATGGTACTCGTCGCGGGAGATCCCCATCTCTTGGGCGATCTCGCGCTCCTCGGGGGCACGGCCGAGTTGCTGCTCCAGCCTCCGCACCGCCTGATCCAGGGCCCGGGCGCTGCGACGCACGCTCCGTGGCATCCAGTCACGACTGCGCAGTTCATCGATCATCGCGCCGCGGATTCGCTGATTGGCATAGGTCGAAAAGCTGGCGCCGTGGGAATCGTCGTAACGGCCCATGGCGTCCAGCAGGCCCAGCATCCCCGCCTGGATGAGGTCGTCGAGCTCCACGCTGGCGGGCAGGCGCACTTGAAGGGAGAGCGCGTGGCGTCTCACCATCGGCAAGTACTGCTCAATCAATGCGTGCTGATCGATTTTGCCTTGTGCGGTATACATCGAATGGCCTCGTGCAAAAACCCACGGTCACCGGAACGCATGACCCAATCACATCATTATGCCGCGCCCTCGGCGAGCCAAGACGGCAAACTGCCCGTCATCCGGAGGCTATTTCGGTTGTTTGTCGGCACTACTGACGATAGTCAATGATCAGTTGACCGCCGGAGATCGTCACCCTGTCGGCGCCATGGCCCGTGGCCGGCCACTGGAAGCGCAGCCGCAACGGCTCGGCGGCGGACCGTCCCGAAAAGTGCAGCGTCTCCCCCCGGCGCCGGGCGAGCGACAGACAGAAATCGTCCTGGCACAGCCAGGCCTTCAGTGCCGGCGCGGGCACGTCGGTGCGAAAGGTCCAGCGGACGCGAACGATCTCCGCCCCCGCGATGGATGCCGGCGGCTGGATCGCGATGCCGGCGAGAGGACGCTCCGACCTCACCACGGCCTGGCCCGGCAGCGGGGCGACCCAGGTTCCCTGGGCCGCCCAGGCCAACGCCACTGGCCATGCGACGATCGTGGTCAGCACGATTCGCCATGATGAGAGCGAGCGCCCCGGGCTCATGGCGGTGCGCCAATGGTCGTGGTGACCCGCAGGTTACGGTCATCCGGGATTTCCGCTTGCGAGAGCACCACCAGCGACTTGATCTGGCGGCGCAGGAAGCGTGACAACAGAGCGCGCAATCCATGCTGCACGACCAGCACGGTTGGTTCGTCGCGGCTCTGCTGCCGCTCCACCGCGGCGGCCGTCTGCTGCATCAGGGTATCGGCCAGCCCCGGCTCCAGAGCACCGCCATTGTTGAGCGCCTGGGTCAGCACCTGTTCCAGCCTGGGCTCGAGACTCATGACATGCATCGAGTCGCGCCCCGGGAACCACTGCTGGGTGATCGCCCGTCCCAGCGCGACGCGCACCAGGGCGGTCAGTTCGTTGGCATCCGACTGCTGGGGGGCGTATTCCGCCAGCACGTCGAGAATCGTGTGCATGTCCCGAATCGGCACGTCCTCGGCCAGCAGGTTCTGCAGAATGCGCTGGAGCGACGTCAGCGGCAGCAGCTTGGGTACCACGTCTTCGACCAGCGATTTCTGGTGTTCGGCGACCTTGTCCAGCAGTTGCTGTACCTCGGCCCGGCCCAGCATGTCGCCGGCGTTCTCGTGCAACAGATGATTGAGATGAGTCGCGATCACCGTGCTGGCGTCCACGACGGTATAGCCGTAGATCTGGGCTCGTTCCCGCTGCGCCGTCTCGATCCAGTAGGCCGTCAGCCCGAACGCCGGATCCTGGGTACGACTGCCCTCGATGGCACCGGACACCTGGCCGGGATCGATGGCCAGCCACTTGCCGGGAAATGCCTCCGCCCGTCCGACTTCCACCCCCTTGAGGGTGATCACGTAGGCATTGGGGTTGAGCTCCAGGTTGTCGCGGATGTGCACCACCGACGGCAGGAATCCGACGTCCTGCGCGAACTTCTTGCGCACGCTCTTGATTCGCCCCAGCAGTTCCCCCTTCTGGCGCTGGTCCACCAGCGGAATCAGGCGATGCCCCACCTCCAGCCCCAGGGTGTCGACCAGTTGCACGTCGTCCCAGCTCGCCTCGGGGGTCTCCTGCACCGCCGGCGGCGCGCTCTCCTCCACCTCGCGTACCGCCTGGACCTGCTCCCGCCGCAGGGTCCACCACCCCAATGCCGCCAGCACCACGGCAAACAGCAGGAACACGACGTTCGGCATGCCGGGGATCATGCCGAGCAGCCCCATCACGCCGGCCGCCAGAAACATCACTCGCGGGTTGTTGAACAGCTGGCTCAACAGCTGCTGGCCGACGTCCTGGTCGGTGTTGACGCGGGACACCGTGACACCCGCCGCGGTCGAGATCACCAGCGCCGGAATCTGGGCAACCAGTCCGTCGCCCACCGTCAGCAGGGTGTAGGTCTTTACCGCCTCGCCAAAGGGCAGGCCGTGCTGAGCGACGCCGATCATCAAGCCGCCGATCAGGTTGATGACCATGATCAACAGCCCCGCCATGGCATCGCCGCGGACGAACTTGCTCGCACCATCCATGGAACCGTAGAACTCCGATTCCTGATTGATCTCGGTGCGGCGCCTGCGCGCCTCTTCCTCGCCGATGAGACCGGCGTTGAGGTCGGCATCGATCGCCATCTGCTTGCCAGGCATGGAGTCCAGCGTGAAGCGAGCCCCGACTTCGGCGATACGCCCGGCGCCCTTGGTGATGACCATGAAATTGATGACGACGAGAATCAGGAACACCACCAGGCCGACGGCAAAGTTGCCTCCGATGAGAAACTCGCCGAAGGCCTCGATCACTTTGCCCGCGGCGTCACCGCCCTGGTGCCCTTCCATCAGGACCACGCGGGTCGAGGCCACGTTCAATGACAGCCGCAGCAGCGTCGAGAACAGCAGCACTGCCGGGAAAGCCGCAAAATCCAGCGGTTTCTCGGTGAACATGCTGACCAGCAACACCATGATCGACAGCGCGATATTGAAAGTGAAGAACAGGTCGAGCGCGAATGGCGGCAACGGCAAGATCATCATGCTCAATATCATGATGATCAGTACCGGGCCCGCGAGCACCCTGTACTGCGTTTCCGCCGGCCACTTGCGCTGACCGAACCACTGGCTGAGCGCGTTCATTCACTCTCCTTGGATGAATCCGGTGCCGCATCGTCGAGGGCGGGTGGCACGGGTAAGTCGCGGGGGGTCGCCGGGACCTCGCCGCCATCGCTTTCGACCTGCTTGAGGCGAAATGCCCAGGCCAGGACCTCGGCCACCGCAGTATAGAGATCGCCCGGGATTTCCTGGTCGAGGTCGACGTGGTGATACAGCGCGCGGGCCAGGGGTGGGGCCTCCAGCCGCGGCACGCGATTCTCGTCGCCGAGTTCCCGAATTCTGGCAGCCACCTGATCGGCGCCCTTGGCGATGACGACGGGAGCGGACATCGCGTCCTGCTGGTAGCTCAGTGCGACCGCGTAATGGGTCGGGTTGGTCACGATCACGTCAGCCGTCGGCACCTTGCTCATCATCCGCCTTCTCGCCATGGCCTGCTGCTGCGAGCGGATGCGCCCCTTGACGTGCGGGTCCCCCTCCGTCTCCTTGTGCTCCTGTCGAATGTCCTCGCGGCTCATTCGCAATTTCTTGTTATGGCTCCATATCTGATAGGGGACGTCAATCAGGATGACCAGCAACAGGGAGGTCACGATCAGCGCGCACCCCACCGCCGCCATTCTCATGGCCGTCGCCAGCGCCTGCTGAATCGGCAGTTCCATGAGGCCGAGCAGCGTATCGCGCTGCCCCCACAGATAGGCCACGCCGACACCGCCGACCAGGGCCGACTTGGCAATGGCCTTGGCCAGCTCCGCCAGCGCCTGGGTCGAAAACATTCTCTTCAGGCCCTTGAGCGGGTTCAGCTTGCTCAACTGGGGCTTGAGCGATTTCGCCGACAGCAACCAGCCGCCCAGCATCGTCGGGCCCAGGATCGCGGCCACCGTGAACAGCAGGAAAAGCGGCAGCAGAGCGATCAGGGTATGTTCCCCCAACGACCAGACATGACTCAGCATGCGGGCGGTGTCGAACGCCAGCCCGTGGTCGAAGAGAAAGGCCTGCTCCATGACGATGCCCAGTTCGTCATAGAGGTTGTTGCCCATGACCCAGAGCCCGAGCACGCCGCAAACCAGCAACAGGAACGTCGCCAGCTCGCGCGAGCGCGCCACCTGCCCCTCCTCGCGCGCTTTCTCGATTCGCCTGGGAGTCGCCGGTTCGGTCTTTTCCTGATCGCTGTCGTTCTGTTCGGCCAAGCGTGCACTCCGCCCGGATCGGGGATGAAGGAATGGACGCTATTCTGCTCGGAGAGAAGTCAGTTCAAAGGGCGAAATAGCAGGGCGAACGCCCTGCTATTCTGGGGGGAGAACATTCGGGAAGGATGAAACTCGCGGTGATGCCCGTCGCCGGCCTCAGAATCCGAGGCTGTCCAGCAGGTCGTCCACCTGGTCCTGGCTGCTGACCACATCGACGGCCTGCGGATTGACCTGCGGCCCGTTCAGCAGCGAACTGGGCTGTGAAGCTGACAGCGCAGCCTGTTCACGGCGTTCGGATCCCTCGGGCGCGTTGTCGATCAGCACCTGGAGCAACTGCTGCTCGATCTCGTGGATCACCTCCATCATTCTCTTGATGACCTGCCCGGTGAGATCCTGGAAATCCTGCGCCATCATGATCTCGAGCAACTGCGCATTGGTGGCACTGGTACGCTCCGGCACGCCCTGCAGATAAGAGCGCGTGTCCTTCACCAGCGCCTTGGCTTCGTCCAAGGCCTTGGGCTCGGCAAACCAGGCGTCCCAGCGCTTGTCGAGGGCGACCGCCTCGCTCTCGAGCGCATTCTGGAGAGGCTGTGCATGATCGATGGCGTTGAGTGCGCGCTCCGCGGCCTGCTCGGTCATCGAGGCGACATAGCTGAGCCGGTCGCGAGCGTCGGGAATGGCCTGGGCCGCTTTCTCCACTTCCTTGTCGAGGCCCAGCTCTCGCATGTTTTCACGCAGCATGCGGGTCAGGTGACCAATTCGGTGGATCAGGTCGTCGGGCGCTACGCTCTCGGCAACTCTGGCTTGAGGATTGGCACTACTCATGGTCTCCCCTCCCGAGGCGTCATTTGCCCAGCTTTTCGAAAATTTTGTTGAGCTTTTCTTCGAGCGTCGCGGCGGTGAACGGTTTCACGACATAACCGTTGGCGCCCGCCTGGGCTGCCGCGATGATGTTCTCTTTCTTGGCCTCGGCCGTCACCATCAACACCGGCAACGATGATAGCTTCGGATCCTGGCGAATCTCCTTGAGCATCTCCAGGCCGTCGAGATTGGGCATGTTCCAGTCGGAAACGACGAACTCGAAACCGCCGGCCCGCAGCTTGGTCAGCGCTTCCTGACCATCCTCGGCCTCATCCACGTTCTCGAACCCGAGTTCCTTGAGCAGACTGCGGACGATCCGACGCATGGTCGGGAAATCGTCCACTACCAGAATGCTCATGTTCTTGTCAGCCATCGTCTGTCCTCATCGAATCGTTTGGCGGGCCTGCCGGGATTTATCGGCAGCAGGCCCGCTCGCTTTATAGGCGCCCGTCAGACGCGCTGCGCGCGCCCCGCCACGTGCATCTGCTGGACCAGGTGGCCCGCGATGTCCGGCAGCCCGATGGTCTCGGTCGCGCCGCCCAGCGCAATGGCCTCCTTGGGCATACCGAACACCACGCAGCTCGCCTCGTCCTGCGCCACCGTGTGAGCACCGGCCTCGCGCATTTTCAGCAGGCCCGCCGCCCCGTCGCGCCCCATCCCCGTGAGAATGACGCCCAGCGCGTTCCGACCGGCGCAGTCGGCCGCGGACTGGAACAGCACATCGACCGACGGGCGGTGCCGGTTGACGGGAGGACCATCGTCGAGCGCGATCACGTAGTTGGCTCCTGAACGGCTCAGGCGCATGTGCCAGTCGCCCGGGGCGATGTAGACATGCCCCGGCAGCACCCGCTCGCCGGCTTCGGCTTCCTTGACGGTCACACGGCAGAGGCGATCGAGCCTTTCAGCGAAAGAGCGGGTGAAACCGCCCGGCATGTGCTGGGTGATCAGCACTGCCGGGCTGTTGGCCGGCAACGGCTCGATGACCTGGCGAATCGCCTCGGTCCCACCGGTCGACGCGCCGATGATGATGATCTTCTCGCTGGAGAGCATCGGTGCCTTCAAGACTTCCCGGGGCGCACCAGACTCCACCATTCGCCCCTGTTGCCGCGGACGCGCCTGGGCGGCCGCCCGAATCTTGTCGGCGATCATCCCTGCGTATTCCAGCATGCCCTCGCGGATGCCGACTTCCGGTTTGGCGACGAAATCGACCGCCCCGAGTTCCAGCGCCTTGAGGGTGATCTCGGAACCGCGCTTGGTAAGGGAGGAGACCATCAGTACCGGCATCGGCCGCAGCCGCATCAGCCGCTCGAGGAAGTCCAGTCCGTCCATGCGCGGCATCTCGACGTCCAGCGTCAATACGTCGGGGTTGTGCTGCTTGATCAGATCGCGTGCGACGAGCGGATCGGGCGCCGTGGCGACCACGGTCATGTCAGGCTGGGAATCGATGATCTTGGTCATCAGATCCCGTATGAGCGCCGAATCGTCGACGCATAGCACCTTGATTATCGGTTTCACCGTCACTCCTTAGCGCGAGGCATCCCCGGCATTGCTCGCGATGATGGCGATGCCAACGTGTAAACGGTCTGACCCCTCAAACGGAAAGCCTGGCTCAGAAAGGAGAAGTTCTCCGAATGACCCGCAAACAGCAGCCCATCCGGTTTCAACTGGCCCGCGAAGCGACGCAGGATCTCGGTCTGGGTCTCCTTGTCGAAATAGATCATGACATTGCGGCAGAAGATGATGTCGAACGGGCCACTGATCGACCAGGCACCGGTAACCAGATTGAGCGATCTGAAGTCGATCATCGCCGCCAGTTCGGGACGCACCCTGGCCTTGCCGGCACGCGCTCCACTGCCGCGCTGGAAGAACTGACGACAGCGGGCCTCACCGAGCTTCTCCACCGTTTCCAGCGGATACACCCCGGCCCGCGCCGTGTTCAACGCTTCGGTGTCGATATCGGTCGCCAGGATCTTCACCTGGGAGGCAGCGGCGCCCAGCGTCTCTTTTACCGTCATCGCCAGCGAGTAGGGTTCCTCTCCGGTCGACGCGCCGGCACACCAGATCTTGATCCCGGGGCCGCGACGACGCACTTCTTCGGCCAGCGCCGGGAAATGGTGCGCCTCCCGGAAGAAGGCGGTCAGGTTCGTGGTCAGGGCATTGGTGAACGCCTCCCACTCCTCGGAATCCGAACGAGCCTCGAGCCTGTCGAGATAGTCACCAAAGCGGGTCATGCCATGCAGCCGCAGACGCTTTGCCAATCGGCTGTAGACCATTTCACGCTTGTTATCGGCCATGACGATACCGGCACGGCGGTAGATCAGATCCCGGACCCGCTCGAAGTCACGCGGGGAAAAATCGAGATCCCGGGTGAAACGCACGGCACCGTCACCATTACTGTCGCCCATACCGTGGGCCGAGAACATGACCGACTCGGTTTTCAAAATGCCTCCCACTCCTCGTTGTCATCCGTCACGACACGGCGACCGCCGGCCGGCAGCCTGGCGGTTGCCTCGGTGGGCCGCGCCAGCCGCTGTGTCTCGTGGTGCTTGCCGGATTCGGGGTTGCCGGACGGCGTCAGACGCTCCTCGCCACTGCCCGCCAGACGAAAGACCGCGATCGAGTGGGTCAGGTGCTCGACACTCGCACGCAGCTCTGCTGCGGAGGATGCGGTCGTTTGCACCCGCTCGGCGTTCTGCTGGGTCACTTCGTCCATCTGGGCGACGGCCTGACTGATCTGCTCGATGCCGCTGGTCTGCTCTTCCGAAGCCGCGGAAATCTCGCTGATGATGTCGTTGACGCGGGTCACGGCGTTGACGACTTCATCGATCGATCCCTCGGCCTGACGCACCAGATCCGCGCCGTGCCCCACCTCCTGGGTGGAGCTGTCGATGAGGTTCCGGATCTCTTTCGCGGCATCGGCACTACGGCTGGCCAGGTTTCGTACTTCGCCGGCCACGACCGCAAACCCTCTGCCCTGCTCGCCCGCCCTGGCCGCCTCGACCGACGCGTTCAAGGCCAGAATATTGGTCTGGAAGGCGATCGAGTCGATCACGCCAACGATATCGGCGACCTTGCGCGAGCTGTCTGTGATCCGCCCCATGGTCCCGACGACCTCGCCCATGACCTGGCCGCTCCGGCGTACGGTATCGGTCGCGCCATTGGCGAGTTGGCTGGCCTGACGAGCATTGTCGGCGTTCTGTTTCACGGTCGCCGTCATCTGTTCCATGCTCGAGGCGGTCTCCGCCAGCGACGCCGCCTGCTGCTCGGTGCGCGAGGAGAGATCTTCGTTGCCACTGGCGATGTCGCGGGTCGCCGGCGCCACCACGGCGACGTTCGAATTGACGTCGCCGACGATCGTCCCAAGGCTCTGGCGCATGCTGTTGAGCGCGCCGATCAGACGCCCGATTTCATCGTTGCTGCGTTGCCGCAGCGTCGCGCCCAGATTGCCCGAGGCGATCTGCAGTGCGAAATCCAGCGCTTCGCGAACCGGCTTTAGCGTCGCTCGAATCGTCGTCATGCCCACGATGAGCAACAGGGTGGCCCCTGCCGCCAGCAGCGAGAGCAGGATGATCATCGTGGTGCGCTGGGATTTGGCGGCGCTGACGGCCATGGCCGCGCCACTCTGACGCTTCGCCTCGACCAGGACGTTGAGGTCGCTGCTGATCTTGTCGCTGTTGGCCTGCAGCACATCGTTGTAGGCCACGTAGGACTGGTAGAAGTCACCACCGTTGAGCGCCTCCATGACTCCCTTCAGCCCGTTGTCCCGATAACTCTCGAGATCGGCGGCAAAGGTTTCCGCCGCTTCGGCCTGATTGACCGGCCGGTTCTGATAATAGGCGTCCCAGGTGGCGTTCAATTCGCTGATGAGCGCATCGACTTGATCGTTGATCGGCGCCAGATCGGCCGCCATCGGGTTACTGACCGGCTTGGAGACGAGGTCGCGGCCTTTCGACATCAACTGATCGATCTTCTGCAGCCGGGCCAGGTCCTCGAGGCCATCGGTGGTCAGTCGTTGCAGACGTTGCCCGTCTTCATGCAGCGCATAGATCGAGACACCGCCACTGACGGCCAGCACGACCAGAGCCAGCACCATCATCGAGATCAGCCGCCCTTTCAGCGAGCGCAGGCTGAGCCGACGAAGCGCGGGAACGAATCCCCGCGGCTTCAGTTCGCCACGGTCGAGCCGAACGCCTCGCTTGCGCCCGGCCAGCAGTTGCGGGTAGTGCTTTTCCGCCAGTTGACGCGGCTTGTCCGCAACCCGGGTGCGCACGGAGGTGTAACCGGCGACCTTGCCATCTTCGATGATGGGCGTGACCGTGGACTGAACCCAGTAATGAGATCCATCCTTGCGGCGGTTCTTGATCACCCCGGACCAGTTTTCACCCCGCTCGAGGGTCTTCCATAGGTCAGCGAACGCCGCAGAAGGCATATCGGGATGACGAACGATGTTATGGGGCGCGCCGATCAGTTCTTCCCGGCTGAAACCGCTGACCCTGACAAACGCCGGATTGGCGTAGGTGATCCTGCCTTTCAGATCGGTTCGCGAGATCAGGTAATCCGAGTCGCTGACCACGAACTCATGGTCGGTCACAGGCTGATTGTTTCGCATCGCAGCATCCCTGGTGTTGTTATGCCCACTTGCGATCTGCCGGCGGGCATGGGGCAGACCAAACGTGATCGTTGCGGATTGTTATCGGCCGATCGATCACACTCTTGAGCCTTCCGCGGCAATCCCGCCTATGCGAGTTGCTCCACGGCATGGCGCTCCCGCTCGGCGTTCGGCCGCCATTGAGTCAAGCCTGAAGGGTCCTGGGCATCGGTTGGCGCGACGCGATAGTGCTCCAGCGTCGCCTCGAGCTTGCGAGCCTGTCCCACCAGCGACTGGGAGGCGTTGGCGGTCTGTTGCACCAGGGCGGCGTTCTGGCTGGTGACCTGGTCGAGT
Organism: uncultured Salinicola sp.; assembly: GCF_937921195.1. NCBI lineage: Bacteria > Pseudomonadati > Pseudomonadota > Gammaproteobacteria > Oceanospirillales > Halomonadaceae > Salinicola > uncultured Salinicola sp. The sequence goes on along the minus strand of NZ_CALFQK010000148.1, from coordinate 26,307 downwards.
TCGGTGATCGCCTGGTTGACCTGCTCGATGCCGCTGCGCTGCTCGCGGGAAGCGTTGGCGATCTCCTCCATCAGGCCACTGACGCTGGCCACGGAAGAGACAATCTCCTCCATGGCTCGGCCCGCCTGCTCGATCAGGGTGGCACCGCTGTTGACTTGCTCCCCCGAGCCGGTGATCAGTGTGCGAATCTCTCTGGACGCCTCGGCGCTGCGGCTGGCCAGATTGCGGACTTCCTCGGCGACGACGGCGAACCCTCGTCCGGCAGAGCCGGCGCGTGCGGCCTCGACGGAGGCGTTCAAGGCGAGAATGTTGGTCTGGAAGGCGATGTTGTCGATCATGTCGACGATCTCCGCCATCTGCCGCGAACCCTCCTGGATCTTCGACATCGTGGTCTCGATGTCGCGCATCATCTCGCCGCCCTGCTGGGCTCGCTCACGGGTCTGCGTCGCGGCGCGGGTGGCCGTGTCGGCGTTGTCCGCATTGTGACGAACGGTCTGGGTCAGCTGCTCCATGCTGGAGGCCGTCTCCACGATGGCGGCGGACTGCTGGTCGGTTCGTACAGCGAGATCCTGGTTGCCACTGGCGATCTGGCCGGCACCGACATTGACCCACTCGGCGCTGGTTCGGATATCGGAGAAGGTCTTCGACAACCGCTGGCGCATGCTCTCTATCGCAAAAAGCAGGCTGTCGGTATCTCTGGCCTTGAGCACCAGCGCCTGGGAGAAATCACCCTCGGCGATTTTCTGGATGCTGTTGCGCGCGTGCCCCGGATCTCCACCCAGGCGCCCCAGCACGTTGCGTATGACCCAGGCCACGATCAGCGACAGCAAGCCGCCAATGGCTGCGATCAGCGCCAGATAGACCGAGGCGCCATCGATCAGCGTGGCGTCGATGTCATCGACGTAGACCCCGGTGGCGATCTGCCAGTCCCACTGTGGTACGCGCATCACGTAGCTGAGCTTGTCGTACATGTCATCGCCATCGCTGCGACGCGAGACGTAAGGCACCAGACCGCCGTCGGGCTGTTGTGCGGCCGCGAACATCTCACGATAGAGATAGACGCCGTTGGGATCCTGGTAGTCCCGCATGCTGTCACCCACCGCACGTCGCGGGTGCTCGACGATCTCGAGGTTGGAATCGAAGACGAATATGTAGCCGTCGGCGCCGAACCCAAGATGGGAGAGCGCGTTACGCGCCTGCTGCTTGGCATCCGCCTCGCTCAACTCGCCGCTTTCCGCCTGGCTGACGTAGCTGTCGACCAGCTGCTTGGCGCTGCCGATGAAGTACTGCAGGCTCTGGATACGCTGTTCCAGCAGGTTCTCCCGCATGGAGTAAAGCGACCATCCCGCCACCATGACCAAGCCGATCCACATCAATCCCAACGTCGCCCACAATTTGCGACGCATCGTCCACTCACGAAAATTCAGCATGACATCTTTACCCGGGTTGCTCGAAAGGTTGCTTGATGGTCGCCACGCTCGCTCCCCACGAAACCGGTCTTTCGAAGCGCGACAGCTTCCTTATCGGCCTGACACTGGATCACCTTTATCTTTATTAGACCAAAGTCTCGAAATTGGACCGATTCCTGCCGACCATAAAGAAACCGCAGCCGAGGCTGCGGTCTTCGGGGACTTCCCGTGCCCGACGATCAGGCGCTTTCGGCCGTCCGCTCCACCAGTTGCATCTCCTCATGGGTCAGCAGCTTCTCGATATCGACCAGTACCAGCATTCGATCCTCGAGGCTGCCGATACCACTCAGGTAATCCGAGGAGAGCGTGACACCGAACTCCGGCGCCGGCTTGATCTGGTCCGGGGCCAGGCTCATCACGTCGGAGACGCCATCGACGACGATACCGACGATGCGATCATCGACGTTGACCACGATCACAACCGTCTGTCCGCCATACTCGATCTTGTCGAGGTGGAACTTCAGCCGCAGATCGATGATCGGGACGATGACCCCGCGAAGGTTGGTGACGCCCTTGATGAAATCGGGCACGTTGGCAATGCGGGTGACGTTTTCGTAACCGCGGATTTCCTGCACCTTGAGGATATCGACGGCGTACTCCTCGTCGCCCAGGGAGAAGACCAGATATTCACTGCTCGCCGCGTCAGTGGCGGGAGCGTTCGTGTTCGCTTGTGCGCTCATGCTAGCGATACCTCTTGCAGGTGTTGGTGTTTCGCCTCGTGACGCTGCTGCGACTTGCGTCGATCGAGACGATGTAGATCGGCAATATCGAGAATCAGAGCCACGCTGCCATCACCTAGGATGGTGGCGGCGGAGATGCCCGGCACTTTGCGATAGTTGGTTTCCAGATTCTTGACCACGACCTGTTGCTGGCCGACCAGGTCGTCCACCAGCAGGGCATAGCGACGCCCCTCGCCCTGTACGATGACCGCGATGGCCTCGGTCAACTCGGTCTTGGCGTCGGTCACGTCCAAGGCGTGATGCAAGGCGATGATGGGAAGATACTCGTCGCGTACCTTGAGCAGTTGGTCGTCGCCCGCCATCGAATAGATGTCATCGGATTGCGGCTGCAGGGATTCAAGCACGGCGTTCAACGGCAACAGGAACGTCTCGCTACCGCATCGAATGGACATGCCGTCCAGAATCGCGAGCGTCAGCGGCAATACGATCCGGGTCGTCGTTCCCTGGCCGGGCTTGCTCAGGATCTCGACGTGTCCGCCCATCTCCTGGATATTGCGCTTGACGACATCCATGCCGACACCCCGACCGGAGACGTCGCTGACCTGCTCGGCGGTGGAGAAACCCGGCGCGAAGATCAGTTGCCAGACATCGTCGTCGCTCATGGAATCGGTAACGGCAAGCCCGTTGGACCTCGCCTTGGCCAGGATTCTCTCGCGGTTGAGACCTGCACCATCGTCGATCACCTCGATCAGGATGTTGCCACCCTGATGCTGGGCCGACAGGGTCAGGCGCCCGGTCGGCGACTTGCCGGTCGCTTCACGCTTGTCCGGAGACTCCAGGCCGTGGTCCAGGCTGTTCCTCACCAGGTGGGTCAAGGGGTCGATGATGCGTTCGATCAGGCTCTTGTCGAGTTCGGTGGACTTGCCCTCGGTCACCAGTTCGACATCCTTGCCCAGCTTGGCCGCGAGGTCTCGCACGAGGCGAGGAAACCGGCTGAAGACGTAATCCATGGGCATCATGCGAATCGACATCACCGACTCCTGCAGATCGCGGGCGTTGCGCTGCAGGAGATTCATGCCATTGACCAGCGGCCCGTGGGACACGATATCCAGGTCGCTGGCCGTCTGCTCCAGCATCGACTGGGTGATGATCAGCTCGCCGACCAGATTGATGATCTGGTCCACCTTGTCGACCGGCACTCGAATGGTGCTGGATTCGCTACCCTTGGCATTTTTTCCGCTGGACTTGCCGGATGAGCGCGGCGACGCGGCGCCACTCTTCGGTCCATCCTTGTTCGCCTCGGGGGAGGCCTCGACCGCCAGGGAAGCCTTTTCTTCCACCGCAGTCACCGCGGGAATCGTCGGCACCGCGGGAGGCGCAGCGGGGCCGTCGCCCGCCGCCGTGGCTTCCACCTCGATCGACAACTGCTCCGGCTCGATGATGAAACAGAGAACGGCCTCGATATCGTCCTGGGATTCGCTGCTATCGAGCAGAACCCGATACCGGGCGACATCACCGGACTGCGAATTGATCGTCCCGAAGTGCTGTAGTTCCTCGACCAGCAGTTCCCGATCCTTGTCGCTGACGCCGGTCAGCGTGATCGCCAACCGCCGCGGGGCGGACGCCCCCTCCTCGTCACGCTCGGCCCCGGCCCCGGCCCCGGCCTGGGCCGAATCGCCGGTCTCCGGCGCAGGTGCCGGCTCCGGTTTGGTCGTCGTCTTTACCGCCTCGCCCTGCCCCAACTCATCGAGCGCCATCTGCTGCAATACGCGGGAGATGCGCTCGAACGCCTCCGCATCGGGCTCGCCACCATTGCGATAGGCGTCCAGTTGGTCATGCAACATATCTTTGGTTTCCAGAAACGTGTCGACGATATCGCGCCGCAGTTTGAGTTCGCCACGCCGGGTATGATCCAGCAGATTCTCCAGCAGGTGGGTCGTCTCCTGCAGGACGGTAAAGCCGAAGGTACCCGCCCCTCCCTTGATGGAGTGGGCGGCGCGGAAGATCGCGTTGAGATCTTCGCCGTCCGGATCGTCGACATCGAGATCCAGCAGCAGGCGTTCCATATCCGCCAGCAGCTCTTCGGCTTCTTCAAAGAACGTGTCGTAAAAATCAGAAATGTCCATGAGCACCTGCCATAGAAGCCCTACATAGAGGGCGTGAACGCGTCTGCATCAAGTCGATGAACCCTGCCCGCCCACCGCGACGGGGCCGCCGGCGACCGGCGCCGGAGCCTCCTCAGGAAAAGGCGCTCGCTCCTGCTGCTCGATGGCCTGGGCCGCGCGATTGTCCAGTACCACTATGCTGATACGGCGATTGACGTCGTCGCTGGGGAGCGTGTTGGGCAACGTGATGCGAGATCCCATGCCTGCGACCCTCAGCAGCTTGTCGGGAGAGAGACCTGCCGCGATCAGCTCTCTTCTGGAGGCATTGGCGCGATCGGCGGAGAGTTCCCAGTTGCTGTACCCCTTTTCGCCACCGGCATAGGGAAGATCGTCGGTGTGACCACTGATGCTGATAGGGTTGGGCATCTCGTTGAGCACTGGCGCGATACGGCTCAGAATCTTCTGCATGTAGGGTTCCAGCCGGTCGCTGCCAAGCTCGAACATCGGTCGTTTGTCGCTATCCACGATCTGGACCCGCAGCCCCTCTGGCGAGAAGTCCATGCGCAATTGTGACCGCAGCTCCTTGAGCTGCGGATCGCTCTGGATCACGCTCTGGAGACGATCGCGCAGATAGCGGAGATTGCGCTGCTCGTCGCTCGAGCGCGTCTGTTCACGCACGTTCATCCGCCGCACTTCACCGTCAGTCTTGGTCGGGTTGTCACCGCCGCCGGGGATGGCGCTGGTACTGGCCGTGGTCTTGTCGCCACCGGTCAGTGCCACGGCGAGAGGCGTGCGGAAGTACTCGGCAATGTGCTCAAGCTGGCTCGGGCTGGCCGTGGAGAGAATCCAGAGCACCAGGAACAGGGCCATCAACGCCGTCATGAAATCGGCATAGGCAATCTTCCAGGATCCACCGTGGTGCGCTGCCGCCTGGACCCGCTTGCGCTTGATGACCAGCGGGCGCCGCTCACCGCTACCGCTCATGAGCCATCCGTCCCCGTACTGCGCAGTGTCTGACCGCTGGAGCGAACGTGCTCCTCGAGCTCACTGAAGGAAGGTCTGACCGCGGTGAACAGCGCCTTCCGGCCGAATTCCACGGCCAGCTGCGGTGCCAGGCCATTGAGGCTTGCCATCAGCGTGACGCGGATACACTGCAACATCTTGGTCGCTTCGCCGACCTGGAGGTTGATGTGGTGCGCCACGGGCGTGACGAAGCCGTACGCCAGCAGGATACCGGCGAAGGTTCCGACCAGCGCCTGCGCGATCATCTGCCCCATCACCCCGGCCCCCTGGTCCGCCGACCCCAGGGCGTGTACCACCCCCATGACGGCCGCCACGATCCCGAAGGCCGGCAGCCCGTCGCCGACGGCCGATAGCGAATGCGCGGGCATTTCCGCTTCATGCTGGAACGTCTCGATCTCGTGCTCCATCAACGCATCGATCTCGAACGGGTCCATGTTGCCGCTCACCATCAAACGCAGGTAATCGGTCAGGAATGCCATGATCATCGGATCCGAGAGGATTTTCGGGTAGTCCGCGAAGATGGCGCTATCCTGCGGCGAGTCGATATCGCGCTCGATCGCCAGCATGCCGTCCCGGCGCGCCTTGGTCAGGAGTCGGTACTGGAGCGCCATCAGCTCCATGTACATCATCTTGTTGTAACGCTTGGTGCGCTTGAGCTTCGAGAACGAGCGCAGAGTCGCCTTGATCGCCTTGCCGTTGTTGGCGCACACGAAGGCGCCGAGTGCGGCCCCAATGATCATGACGAACTCGGCGGGCTGGACGAGAGCGCCGAGGTGTCCGCCGATCGCGACGTAGCCACCGAACACGCTACCCAAAACGATGATGTAGCCGAATAAGATCAGCACGGAAATACTCCCGTATACAGTACATGGCGAACCTGATGACTGTATCGGCAGCGGACCCGATGGGCTTGAGGGTAGAAATATCAGAAAAGCGTAATTCGTAGACAGCGCACAGCGAATGGTTCGCGGTCACTTTACACCAGGCATGAAAAAGCGGGCCCCATGGGGCCCGCTTCGTGAAGGCGTTGCAGCTAGACGGCCAGGTGTTTCGCCAACGGCATATCGACGGGAGCGAAGGTGTGCTCCAACGGCTTGGTCACCCGCTTGGCCTTGCGCGTCTTCCCCGCGCGAGACGGCGGCTGGCAGATGCCGCAGACGTAATCGTGGGCGGGGCTGTGGGCGTGTGCCACGAAATCGCCCTGGCAACCTTTACACCGGGAAAGCTGCAGGAGATCGCTTTCGAAAAACCGGACCAGCGTCCAGGCACGCGTCAGCCCCAGCGTCGCTTCTACCCCGTCCAGAGCCACTTGCTCGAGGTAGAGACGGTAAGCCTTGACGAAGGCGGTCATCCGCCCGCACCCCAATTCGTCATTGAGACGACGATAGATATTGTAGAAGAGCGAGGAATGAATGTTCGGAAGCCAGGTGATGAACCAGTCGGCCGAAAACGGCAGCATGCCTTTCGGCGGCGACATTCCCTTGACCTCCTTGTAGAGCTTGATCAGACGGCCTCGGCTCAGGTCCGTTTCCGTTTCCAGCACCTGCAGACGCGCACCCAGCTCGATCAGCTCGATTGCCAGCTGCACCTGAAGCATTTCCGCGACGAGACTTTTATCCGCCATGACTCAGCTCCCCTGCTGCACGGCAGGCCGAGCGCGACCCGCGCCGGCCATCAGCAGCGAGGCGTGGGTCTGCTCGAGCCCCTGAGCCCTCGGGTTGTGTATCAGCAGATTCAACTTGCTGGCGTCGGTGAAACGCAAATTGCACAGCAATTGGTTGGTGCGAGACAGCTGCGTCAACTGCTTGATCGACAAGCGCGCAATGGTGTCGGCCATGTCGGCATTGAGATCGAGCCGAAACATCGCCGACTCCCGATCTTCGTTCAGCAGACGCTGAACCAGGAGGAGGTAGGAGAGGTTAAGGTCCTGAATGTCGTCGAGAAGACTATTGGAGTGCATCGCTAGGTTCCCTGCGTATGGTTTTATCGGCATCTGTTGATCAGATGCTCCAACTGCTCTGCTGCTGGTGTTCTACATCAGCTCTTTATGATGGACCTAGTTTGCGACTTTTTGATGAAAAAAGGCAAGTTTTGTTACCAAATATATAGATGAGTAACCCTCCGTCTACGTGTCGCGGCGGGGCGACGCTTTTAAATAATTGATCTAGTTATCAATATCTGATGGCCCGGACTCGATGGCGTGGCGTGAAATTTATCTGGAACGCAGTCCGGTGTAACCGCAAAAGGGCATATCGTTGAACATAAGGACAACGAATAAACGTTAGTTTCCTACCCCTTTTCGAGTGAACGATCGATCTGTCCGATCCACACCAACAACTCCGCGATGACCTGATAGAGGGACTCCGGGATGCGTGCATCCAGATCGACCTGCATCAACAGCGCGACCAACTCCGGCGAATCGTGGACGAATATCCCTTCCTGGTTGGCAAGTTCGATGACACGCTCCGCAACATTCCCGTAGCCCTTGGCAACGACACGGGGTGCATCCGCATGCTCGCCGCTGTACGCCAGGGCCACCGCACGGCGCCGGACGTCGCCTACCTCGTTATCGCTCATCCCCTGCTTCCCAATGCCAGATCCACCTCTATTCCCAACGATGACAATCGCTCGCGAAATGACGAAAGCCCGACCTGGATGGAGTCCCGAGCCGACGCCTCGATAGGCTTGATCTCGACGTGCAGAGCGGCATCGCGGCGCGTGCGGAAAACGATGTCGATGATCCCCAGAGTGGGTAGGTGGACCTGAACTTCGGCACGCCAGTCACTGGCGCCGCCATCCCCCTCCTCCCGCTCCCGGCGGTTCGGCGACTCCTCGGGGCTATCGTCTCGAGCGTCATTGTGCGGCATTTCGCTCAGGACCATCGTCATGGGGACACCCGGCCAGAGCTGACCATCCCAACGGAGGTTGGGCGCCGCGATCACCTCCAATTGCTGTCGAACCAGCGATTGCAGCGTGTCGGAAGGCGCCTGAGATAACTGATGGGCCCGGGTCATCGACGATGGGCCAGGCTCTTCAGCACGGGTTCCCGTCAGCCTCGCCACCTCATGCATGGAAGTGGGAAGCCGCTCGGTACTCGTCCGACCGGCCACCGTATCGGCAGCTGCCGCGACACCGGCGTTCGGTGCCATCGACGCACGGGATGGGACACTCCGACCTGGCCCCTGAGGAACCAGGCTCCGGTCGTGGAAGCTTCCCATGGAGAACGACGAGGCGTTGAGAACAGGACGAAACGTCAGGCTCAGCCAGGCCTGGGGCTCCCGCATCAGCGCGGCACGAGGATACTGGCCGGACATCCAGCGCAACAGGTGTGACTCATAGAAGACCCCGCTCTCCCTGACGCTCTGCGAAAGAGCCGCCGCCAACGCATGCGGACTATCGCCTGGCTGGAGCAGTAGCGAGAGGAGCGGCCTGATCGATGGGGTCTGGGTCGCGGGAAACCGCGCCAGGATATCCCCGATCTCGGTGGCGGCATGGCTCAAGTGCAGTTGTGTCGATGATGCATCGATTCTGCCGCTCGCTGCGGGCGAGACGGGAGCGTTTCCGGTGGCATTGCCCTGGAGCGGCACGTTCTCCCTTGCACCCGTCTGCTGGTGCAACCTCGAATCGCTGCGCGCCGGTTGAATGGCATCCGACGAAGTGGCCGCCGAAACCGGCAAAGGCTGGTCCTTGATGACCGGCGTGTCGACGCGCCTGCCCAGGACTTGATGCAGCAGGGTGTCGAGTATCGGCGTGATACCGCTCACGGCCGCTCGTCTGGCGGTACCGAGCGCAGCCGGGATGCGATGCTTCCCCGTCCGGCCTGATAGACCTCACCCAAAGCCTTCTGCCGTCGGGAACTGCCGATGAGATGGCTAAGCTCATCGCGCCTGGCTTCCAGGGCGCGCCGGGTTTCGGCATCCTGCTCCAGGATTCGCGCGAGCAAGGCCCGCTTTTCCTCGCGCTCCGCCTCGCTCGAAGGCCCTTCACTGTCTGCAGCGCGCAGGCGCTCGAGCGACACCAGGTAGCCGGCTTCACACTGTACCAGCGCCTCCCAGTTCTGCTCCCGCGCCAGACCGAGCATCCGGCTGGACGTTTCGAGCAACTGGCGATACTGATCGACGACCGACACGGCTGGCGTCATTCGATCACACTCCTGCCAAGGACGATGCGGCGGGCGAATGCCGGAGCTCGCGCCAACCGGAGCCGATATTGTCGAGCAGCGACGCCGCCAGGTCCAGCTGGGTCACGTCATCACGCAAGTTGGCCTGCACCAGCAGCCGTGCGACATAGTCGTACAACTGGGCGAGGTCCCCGGCGGTTCCGCCCCCGCGCTCGTGATCCAGGGCGGCCGCCAGACCGTTGTTGACGATATCGATCGCCTTGGAGATGGCCAGCCCCTTGGCCGAACGGTTGCCATCCTGCATGTGCAGGCGAGCGCTACCGATGGCTGCCTGCGCCCCGTCGAAGAGCATGACGATCAGTTGATGGGGGTCTGCGGACATCACCGCCGATTCGACGCCGACCCTGGCGTAAGCGCCGGCACCCTGTCGGGAATTCATCATCGTTGTGACCTATTACTGGTTGAGCTGCGAGTTCAGGGCATCAAACTGCTGGGTCAGGTAGTCGCTGGTGGAATTCATCTGCGACACCAGCGAATCGAGGCTGGCGAACTGGGTTCGATAGCGAGCGACCGTGGCGTCGATGGACTCCTGCATCCGCGTGTACCGGTCGCTCAAGCGCTCGAGCGAGGTATCGATCCCATCGGTGGCGATCTTCAGCAGGCCATCGTCATCCAGAATCGTCCCCATGGTGTCTTCGATACTGGCACCAAGGCCGCCCTCGCCATCGACACCGGCGAAGAACTGGCTGACCGCCTCGCTGTTGTTCGACATGGCATCGGCGAGCTTGTCGTCGTCGACTTTCAGCGTGCCGTCCAACTGCCGCTCGATACCGAGATCCGACAGCATGGAGAACTCGCCCTCACCACCGTTGTAGCTGAGAACGCCACGCAACCGGGACTCGATGCCGCGCATGGTCGAATTGCCAAGCAGCACGCCAGCCGTGTCGGATTCCGAGTCGTAGGAGGTGAGAGCGTCGGCGGTGCCCTGGAAGCTGTTGTAGGCGTCGACGAAGGCCTGGACCGCCTTGGTCATCGACTCCGTGTCCTTGGACACGCTGAGCGTCTGGGCGCTCTCCGTGGTCGACGTCAGCTCGAACGTGACACCCTCGAGCGCCCCTTCGACGCTGTTGGATTGGCTGGTGATCGAGATACCGTTGACTTCCAGTTGCGCGTCCTGCGCCGGAACCGTCTCGCTGAATCCGAAGAGATTGTCGTCGTCGGTCACCTGGATCGCTGACTGGGTCCCCGTCTCCTTGGACGTGAGCGTCAACTGGTACTGGGAGCCGTTGAAGACGATCGACGCCGTCGCCCCGGTATCCGCCTTGTTGATGGCGTCCCGGATGTCTTCCAGCGAATCGTCGCTGTCGATGGCGATATCCACCGCCTCTTCCCCACCGACACGGATCCCCAGCGTACCGGACTTGCCCAGAGCTTCGATCTTGTCGGTGCTCAAGCCGCCCGATGCCAGGGATTGGGCCTGCGCCAGTTGCGAGACCTTGACCTGGTAACGACCCGAGACGGCATCACCGGTAATATTGGCGGTCACGCCATCGCCGGTCATCGAGCTGGTGACCGCGGTGAAGGTGGTCGGATCGCTCAACTTGCCGACGGCTTCGCGCAACGCCGTGAGCGAACTCTCGAGCGTTCCGAAAGCCGACAGTTTGGTTTGGTAGCTTTTCTGCTGGGTGACGATCGGCGTGAGCTTCTCGTTCTCCGCGTCCTTCAGGTCGTCGAGCAACCCGCTCAAGTCGAGCCCGGAACCGATCCCCAGTGAAGATATGGTAGCCATGTTACCTCTCTAATGCCTGGCGCTATTTCTATCACGCCGATCACGACAGCAGACGCCGATTAGGCGCACTTTCATGCGTCAATTGTCTCATCGGCTGCCGGCAGGGGAACTTTAGCGTCGACTGATCTTCTTTTTCCTCGCCAGCGGGAAGATGAACCCTTGGGTGGCCAGACGACCGCCGGATAGGCGATCATAGGCCACCGACAATTTGCCACTCCCTGGAGAAGACATGGACGCAACCTCCCTGCATGCCAATTATCGACTGTGGCAACGTTTTCAACGCCAGGAACAGCTGGGGCGGGAGCATCAGGCGGCCCTGCGCAAGCTCGCGGAAACCGGTGCGATGGCATCACGTGTCACCGAAGCCTACCGCAGCATGGCGGATCGCGGCGCCAAGGAGGGTGCCAGCTATCGCACCCTGTTCCAGCGACGGCGCGATAACGGCGACAATCTGGCCTGCGAGGGGTGGCTGTTCGTGCGTCGCGTGCTGGCGGAAGGCGGAACCACCCGCATCCGGGCCACGCTGTTCGAGACCTTTACCCTGGAAGAGGGCGAGATCACTCCCTCCACGGAGAGCCCGACCAAGATCACGCTGGATATCTACGACGAACTCCTGGTCCAAAAGAGCATGACGCTGGGTTGCCGTACCGATCGTCACGACGATGAACGGGATACCCGCTTCATCACTTTTCTGGATAGCGTGCGCGGCGACCTGCATCAGTATCTGTAAAGGTCAGCACGGGATTCCCGCTTGCTCCTCGAACCTTGATCACCAACGAGCCTCAATCGAACTAGGGAGATTTCTCGATGACCAACCCTCCTCATCCCTCAAGAATCCATTTCTCCGCACTGCCGCTGGAGAACCTGGATGGCGTCAGCGGTATCGTCCAGCCGACGCCCCGGACCCAGTCGGTGACACTGGAAAGCTCCGCCGCCATGCTGGTCACCGATTTCAGCGTCAGTCATCCCTATACCCTGCCAACCGGAAGTTCCATCGCCCAGGCGCTGGAGACGATGAAGCAAGCCGGCATCCGGCTACTGATGCTGGTCAATGCCAGCGGCAACTTCACCGGCGTGGTCAACGCCCGTGAGCTGATCGGCGGCCGCCGTATCACGCTGGCGATGCAAAAGCATCAGATCGGCCGGGACGAAGTGACAGTGGAGATGATTCAGACACCGCGCAGCGAGCTGCACTCGCTCTCCTACGCCAGGATCTCCCATGCCAGCGTGGGCGACCTCGTGGAGACGCTGAAGAGCTCGGGCGACCAGCACGTGCTGATCACGGAGCCGGATGGCAGCGGCGCCTCGAGAATTCGCGGCATCATCTCGGCATCCAACATCAGCCGCGCGTTGGGCGTCGATTTCAACCATCCGCCGGAAGCGCGCACGTTCTCGTCGATCTGCCACGTCATCCTTGGCCACGACCTCTAGCCGACCATGAGCTCCACGAACTACGACGGCGCCCTCCCCGTCCTTATCATCTACACCGGCGGGACCATCGGCATGCGGGAGAGTGACCGGGGCCTGGTGGCCGCGGGTGATTTCGAGTCGCGCATGGCAGCAGCGCTATCGACATTGCCACCCGACCGGCAGCGCAAGTTGCCGCGGCACGTCCTGTGGGAAACGACCCGCCCGATAGACTCCAGCAGCGCCACGCCCGCCGACTGGCGGGCCCTGACGCGCATGATCGCCGAGCGCTATCGGGAGTTCGCAGGTTTCGTGTTGCTTCATGGAACCGACACGCTGGCCTGGTGCGCTTCCAGCCTGGCGTTCCAGCTTCAGGGCCTCTCCAAGCCCGTCGTCGTGACGGGGGCACAGAAGCCGCTGGGCGCCACCGATAGCGACGCGCTCGACAATCTCGAGGCGTCGTTGCGATTCGCGGCGCAGGCCGGCTTGAGAGAAGTCTGTGTCAGCTTCGGCGGCCGCCTGATGAGAGGGTGTCGTGCACGAAAATGGTACACTGAGTCCACTCTGGGTTTCGAGACGCCGAACTGGCCCCTGCTTGGCGAGATGGTGGATCACGCTCCCATCCTCTACCCGGGACGTTGCTGGCAAGCTCAGGGAGCACCGCGATTCGAGCTCGGCACCCATCCACTTCCCGAGGTCGTGCGACTCCCCCTCTGGCCTGGCATCCGCGCCCAGGACGTGACCCGGTGGCTGGACGACGACCAGATCAAAGGCGTTGTCATCGAGTGCTGGGGTAGTGGCAACCTGCCGGAAGACGCCGCCCTGCACGGCGTTCTGGCTCGGGCCTGCGCGGCGGGAAAGACGATGGTCGCCATCAGCCAGTGCCCGGTCGGCGGAATCCATCCCGGTACGTACGCAACGGGCCAGACGTTGACGGAGATCGGCATCATGTCCGGCGATGACATGACGCCGGAAGCCGCTCACAGCAAACTCGCGCATCTGCTGGCCCAGGACCTGTCACCGGACGAACTCAGGCAGCGCTTCCTGACGCCTCTCGTCGGCGAACGAGGCGCCTTCCCGACATAGTCGCGAATGACACCGAACTACTCCCAGACCGTTTGCTTTGCCACAGGTTGACAGCATGACACCCTCGACTTCTCACACCCCATCCCAGCCGGCCGTCGTCATCTACTCCGGCGGGATGGACTCCTACACCGTCCTGCACCGCGCCATCCGCGAAGGGTACGAGGTCCACGCACTGTCGTTCCATTACGGTCAGCGCCACGCCCGTGAACTCGATGTCGCGCGCCGGGTGTGCGAGGACCTGGGGGTTTCTCACCGGATCGTCGACATCCGCGCCATTCACCAGTTGATCGGCAATTCGGCGCTGACGGACAGCGACCGGAGCCTGCCGAAGGCGGACTATGCCGAGGACAATCTGGCGGCTACCGTGGTGCCCAACCGCAACATGATCCTGCTGTCGCTGGCGATCGGTTATGCCGTCAACATCGAAGCCTCCGTGTGCTTCTACGGCGCGCATGGTGGCGATCACGTGCTCTACCCCGACTGCCGCCCGGCTTTCGTCGACCGCATGAACGACGTCGCCGCCATTGCCAATTTCGAATCGGTCAGCATCGAAGCCCCCTATCTGTACAGTGACAAGGCGAAAATCCTCAGCGACGGGATCGAGATGGGGCTCGATTATGCGCTGACATGGACCTGCTACCTGGGCGGAGAGACCGCCTGTGGCGAATGCGGAAGTTGCCGGGAGCGACTCGATGCCTTCGCCCGCGTCGGGGTGAAGGATCCGATCCCCTACGCGCTGCCCGACCGGCACTAGGGTTGATACCAAAAGCCGGAGCGCGCGGGCAGTTTTCGTACGAAGCCTGAGCGCCATCTATCATCGAAACACGTCCCGATCAGCCAAGCCCCGGCGTGACCGGCCCGAGGGCCAGTCCGCAGGGAACCAGCACGGGAGTCTGCATGTACAGCGTCAAAGAAGCCTTCTACACCCTTCAGGGAGAAGGCGCCCAAGCCGGCCGTGCCAGCGTTTTCTGCCGTTTCACCGGCTGCAATCTCTGGTCCGGCCGGGAGCGCGATCGCGCGAGAAGCCAGTGCACGTTCTGCGACACCGACTTCGTCGGCACCGATGGCCAGAATGGCGGCCAATTCCCCGATGCCGACGCCCTGGCTACGCACCTGGCGACACTGTGGCAAGCGCCTGAAGAGGCGAACTCCTCGCGCTACGTGGTCTTCACCGGCGGAGAGCCGTTGTTGCAACTGGACGCGGCACTGATCGATGCCATGCACGCGCATGGCTTCGAGGTTGCCGTCGAAACCAACGGTACGCTCTCGCCACCCGAGGGGATCGACTGGATCTGCGTCAGCCCGAAGAGCGACACCACGCTACGCCTGACCCGAGGCAATGAGCTCAAGCTCGTCTATCCTCAGGCGGGCGTCGATCCGGCGAATTTCGCCGGGCTCGATTTCACCCATTTCTTCCTGCAGCCCATGGACCTCTCGCCGGTTGCCATCGTCAGCGATGGCGACCCGATGGCGGCAACCGTCGAATACTGCCTGCGTCACCCGCAATGGCGACTTTCGCTGCAGACCCACAAGATCGCAGGAATCGATTGATGACCCTGTTCGTAAACAACCTGACCAATATCGACGCTTCGACCTGGTCACCTCAGCGCGGACTGAGCGGCATCAGCTGGCACGTCGACGTGGAGCTCGACGGCGAGCTGGGCGAAGACGGCATGCTGTTCGACTTCGGCGAGGTCAAGCCCTGGATCAAGTCACGTCTCGACGCGGGCCTGGACCATACCTTGCTCGTGCCGACCCAAGCCGCCGGCGTCAAGGTCGAGGAGTGCAGCGAAGGTCTGCACATGGCCGCCGAACTGCCCTTCCCCTTCGAACTACGGGCGCCCCGCCAGGCTTTCACCCTATTCCCGTGGGGAGAGGTCACCGCGGAGCGCCTGGGAGCACATCTCAGCAACGAACTCAGCAAGAGGCCCCCGCCACGCGTCGAGGCGATCCGAATTCGACTTCGTGAAGAGTTGGCAGACGGCGCGATCTATGGCTACAGCCACGGCCTCAAGCACCATGAAGGGAACTGCCAACGTATCGCACACGGCCATCGCTCGCACCTGCGTATCTGGCGCGATGGCCAGCGCGACCCCGAGCTCGAGCTGCACTGGGCACAGCGCCTGGACAATGGCTATCTCGTCGACGCTGCGGATATCTTCGACCCACGCCGCAACGACGACGTCATGCGAGTCCGCTACCGGTCAGGGCAAGGACAGTTCCAGCTGCAGCTGCCAAAAGACCGCTGCCATACGCTGCCGGCGCCGACTACCGTCGAGAATATCGCGGCCTGGCTCGCACACCAGATCGCATCGTCGACCGGCGCCCATATCCGGGTCCAGGCGTTCGAGGGAATCGATAAAGGCGCGCTAGCCGAGAGCCGCGGCAAGACGACGGCGGGATAGGAGGCAACATGAGTTGCAGAGCCGGCTGCGGCGCATGCTGTATCGCGCCGTCGATCACCTCCCCCATCCCCGGCATGCCGGAGGGCAAGCCCGCCGGGGTTCGCTGTCTACAGCTGGACGAAGACAACCTGTGTCAGCTATTCGGCGACTCGAGCCGCCCGGCCGTGTGCCGGCGCTTCGACTACGACCGGGAGCTGTGCAGCGACAACCGCGAGCAGGCGCTGCGCATCCTGACCGAGTGGGAGCGCGCCACCCGCTAGATCGCGTCCCGTCGCTGCCGGATTCAAGGGAGCCGGACCAGCATCTTGCCGTCGTTGTCTCCGGAGAAAAGCTTCAGAAAAGCCTCGGGCATCCGCTCCAGCCCCTCGACGATGGTTTCGCGGTAGTGGATGGCTTCGCGTTCGACCTCTGGAGCGATCTGCTGCAGAAACGTCTGGTAGTGATCCCAGTGCTCGGCAACGATGAACCCTTCCATGCGTGCCTTGCGAAACAGCAACTGATTGAGATTGCCCGGCCCGCCAGCGGGCCCTGTGTCGTTGTAGCGATCGATCATCCCGCAGATCGCGATCCGGGCGTGATCGCGAAGGTTGGACAATGCCGCCTCCAGCAACGGGCCACCGACGTTTTCATAGTAGATGTCATATCCTTCCGGAGAGGCTTCCCGCAGCGACCGCGTCAGCGCATCGACATCCTTGCCTCGATAGTTGAGCGCTTTGACGCCCATCGACTCCAGCCAATCGCATTTGGCCTGGCTACCGGCGACGCCAACGACATGACAATTCGCCGCCTTGGCCAGTTGCACCGCCAGCGATCCGACAGCACCGGCAGCTGCGCTGACAAGTACCCGCTGGCCAGGCTGCAGGCCGGCGACGAGATTGAGCCCTGTCCAGGCCGTCATGCCCGGCATGCCCAGAACGCCGAGATAGGCCTGCTCCGGAACGCCGAACTGCGGCAACGGCTCTACCTCGTCGCCGGGTAACTGCGCGACGTCACGCCAACCCGCCATGTGCCTGACCCGATCGCCGTGCTGAAAGTGGGGATGGCGAGAAGCGATCACCTCCCCCACTGCGCCGCCGGACATCGGCTCGTCCAGTGCATAAGGCTCGACATAGGTCGTGACGCCACTCATACGGCCCCGCATGTAGGGATCGACCGACAGCCAGCGATTCCGGATTCGAACCTCGTTGGGAGCCAGATCCGGTAGCGTCGCCTCCCGGAGCACGAACAGATCCAGCTGCGGCAATCCCTTTGGAAATTCCCGAAGTACGAAAAAACGAGTAGCAGCCATGAAAAAACCCTCCTCGACTGACGGTTGGCATGCCGTTCAGCCTAGGAGGGTTTGAGCGAGGATCAAGCGAGGTCGTAACCTGGCCCCACGAAGGGATCAGTTACGTTCGATTTCCGCCTCGTCCTGCAGCGTCTGGGTCAGTCCCTGAATGACGATCTGGGCCTGGAGACGTTGCGCCAGTCGCGTCGCGAAGTCCGCATCATCCGAGTCGGCATCGCCTGACTGCACCGATTCGACGCCGACGATGGCAACGCCATTCTGGCTGTCGACATGGCCCCAGACCGTCTCGCCATCCTGGGGATGGGGAAGACGAAACGCTTCCTGAAGAATGGCGTCCGGCACGCCGTCAGCATCCCGGGTCGCATTCTCGGCCTGTTTCCAGTCGATATCCGTTACCGCCTGACCATTGCGCAGCGAAGCCACGGTCTCGGCCGCGAGTTCCTGCAGCCGCTGCCGGGTCTGCTCCGCCTTGACCGCGCTTTCGACCTGACTTCGGACTTCGTCGAGCGGCAACGTGCTCGCTTCGCGATGATCGACGACACGCAGCGCGACCCGTTGCTGATCGTCCGTCTCGATCACGTCGCTGTTGTAACCATCCTCGAGCACATCCGGAGAGAACGCCGCCGCGGCGACATCGGGATTGGAGAGCACCCCCTCGCCGCCATCGTCCTGGGAGAACCAGCCGCTGGTCTGCACCTTCAACCCCAGCTCATCCGCGACGCTGGACAGATCTTCCGCCTGATAGACATCGTCGGTCATCTTCTGCACCCGCTCATTGAAAAGCGACTGGGACTGTTCCAGCTTGACCTGTTGAGCAAGAGCTTCGCGATCATCCTCGAACGACGGGATATCGACCCCGGTCACCTTGATGAGATGGAGGCCGTACTGGGTCTGGACGATTTGGGACACTTGGCCGGGGTCCAGCGAAAATGCGGCATCATCGAAACTGTCGCCAAAGAATCCCTTCTGAATCGCCCCGAGATCGCCGCCTTTGCCGGCTGACGACGAGTCATCGGAATATTCGCGAGCGAGATCGGCGAAATCGTCGCCCTGTGAAAGCTTCGACTGCACCTCGGCCAGACGCTCTCTCGCCTGCTGTTCGGTGCGGTCGTCGCCGAAAGTCACCAGGATATGGGATACCTCGCGCGGGGCTTCAGCACGCGCTTTCTCGTAGGCCTGACGCAACTGGTCGTCGCTGACCTCGACGTCCTTGGCCACGTCCTCCTGATTCAGGACGATATAGTTGACCTTGACCTGCTCGGGACGACGATAATTTTCCTGGTGCTGCTCATAGTACTGCTGAAGATCGGCGTCGCTGGGCGCATCGGGCTGCCCCAGGTCCGCGGCTGTCAGTTGTGCATAGCGGAACGTTCTCTGCTGCTGCTGCAATGAGGTCAACCGCGCCTTCTCGGACGGCAGCAGGAAAGTGGAGGCCGCAAGCCCTTGCTGGACCTGACGCCGTAGGGTATCGGCACGGAGCTCGCGACGGAAAGACGATGGCGTGTAGCCGGCCTGCGCCAGACGATTGGTGAATAGCTCGTCGGAGAAACGACCCTCCTGATCCTGGAATTCGGGCAGCGAGACGATCAACTGATCCAGCTGACTGTCGGAAATGTGCAGGCCACCCTCGCTGGCGTACTGATCCAGTGTGCGCTGGCGAATCAGCTGATCGAGCACCTGCCCCCGGAACTGCCGCTCCTGGCTGGGCGGAACCTGGCCTGACCGGATGCCTCTTTGAACCTGCGTCTCGACGGCCTGACGGCTGATGGACTCACCGTTGACGGTCGCCGCATCATTGCTGCCGGCAGAGAAATAGCTGACCAGGGATTCCGCGCCGAATAGCGCGAACGTGACGATGATGGCTCCCACGATGACTTTCGCCACCCACCCCTGAGAACCCTCACGAATTCGTTGCAGCATGCTGTCCTCGCATGTCGTTGACCCAAAGTTGCGCGCGTATCGTACACCGCCATGCCACCACGGCGCATCCGGGACGAAACATTGGCCACTGCAACTGCAGCAGCCCTTTCATTGCAGCGGGCAATAAAAAAAGCGCACCGCTGTGGCGATGCGCTTATGTGCTACGGGCCTTCACCGACCGGACTGCCTCGGCCTCCCGGCGTTTGGCGACACACCAGCCCGTGACAAAGCGAAACTCAGTTCACCGCGTCTTTGAGTGCCTTGCCGGCCTTGAAGCTCGGCACCTTGGCAGCACTGATGTTGATCGGCTTGCCAGTCTGCGGGTTACGGCCGGTGCGCGCTGCACGCTCCTTGACCGCAAAAGTCCCGAACCCAACCAATGCTACGGAATCGCCTTTCTTCAGGCTGTCTGATACGGACTCGATCATCGCGTCGAGTGCACGAGTAGCAGCCGCCTTGGGAATATCAGCAGACGCAGCAATGGCTTCAATCAGCTCGGATTTATTCACACTTCACCCCTTGACTGTATACGAAATTAACAGGACATCGATGCGCAATCAGAGACGCGGTCACGATCACAACAAGTTGGCATTTTATAGCAATGCCTAGATTACCCTGTCAATCGAGATCATTAGAAAAACCGCGTCACATCGGGCCTGGCGCACGAAACTTGCGCACCGACAAGATTAATGTGTGCTGACATTGGTTTGCGAAGAGGTTACATCTTCGGCCAGTTTGTCATCACCGTCGACATGATTCGTCAATGCCGTTGACAACACGTCATCAATCCACTTCACCGAACGAATGTCCAATGCATTCTTGATATTCTCCGGCACCTCTTTCAGGTCCCGACGATTATCTTCCGGTATTAGTACGATCTTTATACCACCGCGCCGGGCAGCCAGCAATTTCTCCTTCAAGCCGCCGATCGGCATGACCTCGCCACGCAGGTTGACCTCGCCCGTCATGGCGACGTCACATCGCACCGGGCGACCGGTATAGGCGGATACCATGGCGGTCACCATGCCGATACCGGCACTGGGACCATCCTTCGGGGTGGCACCTTCAGGAACGTGGATATGGAGGTCTTCTTTCTCGAATCGCTCCGGGTCGATACCGAACTGACGGGCCCTGGCCCGAACCACGGTATGCGCCGCGCTGACCGACTCCTTCATGACGTCACCCAGCGACCCGGTCTTGTTGACGCGACCTTTGCCTGGCGTCACGACGGATTCGATGTACAGAAGTTCGCCTCCGACCGAGGTCCACGCCAATCCGGTGACCCGGCCGACCTGATGCTCCTGATCGGCCAGACCGTAGCTGTACCGCCGCACGCCCGCATAACGCTCTATATCATCGGCCGAGAGCGACAGTCCCGCCTGGGCGCCCTGGCCTTTTTCAGCCTCGAGGCGCTCGCGAAGCACCTTGCGGCTGACCTTGGCAATCTGGCGCTCGAGTTCGCGCACCCCTGCCTCGCGGGAGTAGTAGCGCACCAACTCGAGGACGGATTCATCGCTGAAGGTCAGCTCTTCCTCCTTGAGGCCATTGGCCTTGAGCTGCTTCGGAATCAGGTAACGCTTGGCGATCGCGAGCTTTTCATCCTCGGTATAACCCGGCAGTCGAATCACTTCCATGCGATCGAGCAGCGGTCCGGGGATGTTCATCGAATTGGCGGTACAGATGAACATCACGTCCGAAAGGTCGTAGTCGAGCTCGAGATAGTGATCGTTGAACTTGTCGTTCTGCTCGGGATCCAGCACTTCCAGCAGCGCCGAGGAGGGATCTCCGCGGTGATCCATGCCGATCTTGTCGACTTCATCGAGCAGAAAGAGCGGATTGCGTACGCCCGCCTTGCTCATGCGCTGAATCAGCTTGCCGGGCAGCGAACCGATATAGGTTCGCCGGTGGCCTCGAATCTCGGATTCATCGCGCACGCCGCCGAGCGCCAGGCGAACATAGCGCCGATTGGTGGCGCGCGCGATCGACTGGCCCAGCGAGGTCTTGCCCACGCCCGGCGGCCCGACCAGGCAGAGCACCGGGCCCTTGAGCTTCTTGACCCGCTTTTGTACGGCAAGATACTCGAGAATGCGCTCCTTGACCTCTTCCAGACCGTGGTGGTCTTCATCCAGCACCTTGGCGGCGTGAGGAAGATCGTGCTTGACCCGAGTCCGCTTCTTCCAAGGGACGGAGAGCACCCAGTCCAGATAGGACCTCACGACCGTCGCCTCGGCCGAGGTGGGCGACATCATCTTGAGCTTGCCGAGCTCCTGGGTCGCCTTGTCGACGGCCTCCTGGGGCATGCCGGCGTCCTGGATGCGCTGCTCGTACTTCTCCGCCTCGTTGGGGACGTTCTCGAGCTCGCCCATCTCTTTCTGGATGGCTTTCATCTGCTCGTTGAGATAGTACTCGCGCTGGGACTTCTCCATCTGGTCCTTGACCCGCGAGCGGATGCGCTTCTCGACCTGCAGCAGATCGATCTCGGACTCGATCAGCGCCATCAGGTGCTCGACCCGGTCGCGCACGCGATCCATCTCGAGCAGTTCCTGCTTGTCATCGATCTTCAATGACAGATGTGCGCAAATGGTATCCACCAGCCGGCTGGGATCCTCGATCTCCTGCAAGGAAGACAAGACCTCGCCCGGCACTTTCTTGGAGAGCTTGACGTACTGCTCGAACTGATTGAGCAAGACGCGGACCAGGGACTCCTGCTCGCGCTCGCTGAGCGGTTCGCTGTCGCGAGCGACCGCCTGCGCGCTGATGAAGCCGTCCTCGTCCTCCAGGACCTCCTGGATGTCTGCCCGGAAACTACCCTCGATGAGGACCTTGACGGTGCCGTCGGGCAATTTGAGCAACTGCATGATGTCGGCGACCGTGCCGATACTGAAGAGATCCTCGACCCCGGGATCATCATGAGCCGCCTCGCGCTGCGCGACGAGCAGGACGCGCTTGTCATGCTCCATCGCCGTCTCCAGCGCGCGAATGGATTTCTCGCGCCCCACGAACAACGGGATGACCATCTGCGGATAGACCACCACGTCACGCAGCGGCAAGAGCGGAAGCTTGAGTGTCTGGTCAGAGCTCTTCGCCATTACAGCATTTCCTCGGCAAACTTTCGGATGGGTGAGCCACCAGAGCGGCAATATGGGAGATACGTGGGGGCGCCACCGTTCAGATGCAAGAGTGCCCGACGCGGCGCGGTATCCATAAAAGCGAAGGGGCCATCAGGCCCCCTCATCTAGGCAGGTAACGGGACGGGCGATTACCCGTCCTTGTTGGCGACGCGGCTCTCTTCCTGCTTCGAGTAGATCAACAACGGTTCGCTGTCGCCGGAGATGACGGAACCGTCGATCACGACCTTCGTCACGCCGTCGAGCGATGGCACATCGTACATGGTCTCGAGCAGCACGGATTCCAGAATCGATCGCAACCCGCGCGCACCCGTTTTGCGCTCCATGGCCTTGTGGGCCACTGCTCGCAGCGCATCTTCCCGGAAATCCAGCTCGACGCCTTCCATTTCGAACAGATGGGCATACTGCTTGACCAACGAATTCTTGGGCTCGACCAGAATCTGGACCAACGCCTCTTCGGTGAGCTCTGTCAGCGTCGCAATGACCGGCAAGCGCCCCACGAATTCGGGGATCAGACCAAACTTGACCAGGTCTTCCGGTTCGACATCGGCGAGAATGTCGCCAACGCCCTTGTTGCTCTCCTTGCTCTTGACCGACGCATTGAAGCCGATGCCGCCCTTTTCGGCGCGATCGCGGATCACCTTGTCCAGCCCGGCGAAGGCACCGCCGACGATGAACAGAATGTTGCCCGTATCGACCTGCAGGAACTCCTGCTGCGGATGCTTGCGACCACCCTGCGGCGGCACGGACGCCGTGGTTCCTTCGATCAGCTTGAGCAGCGCCTGCTGGACGCCCTCGCCGGACACGTCCCGGGTGATCGACGGGTTGTCCGACTTGCGCGAAATCTTGTCGATCTCGTCGATGTAGACAATGCCGCGCTGGGCCTTCTCGACATCGTAGTCGCACTTCTGCAACAGCTTCTGGATGATGTTCTCGACATCCTCGCCGACATAGCCGGCCTCCGTCAGCGTGGTCGCATCCGCGATCGTGAACGGCACGTTGAGCAGACGCGCCAGCGTCTCCGCCAGCAAGGTCTTGCCGCTGCCGGTCGGGCCGATCAGCAGGATATTGGACTTGCCCAGCTCGATACCGTCGCTTTTCCCGCCACTACGCAGACGCTTGTAGTGGTTGTAGACAGCCACCGACAACACCATTTTGGCGCGGTCCTGGCCAATCACGTAGTCATCGAGCGTATCGCGGATTTCTCGAGGTACGGGAAGACGATCTTCATCGCTCTCGGCGTCGGCTTCCAGAACCTCTTCGCGAATGATGTCGTTGCAGAGATCGACACACTCGTCACAGATATAGACGGACGGACCGGCAATGAGCTTGCGAACTTCGTTCTGGTTCTTGCCACAGAACGAACAGTAGAGCAGCTTGCCGTTGTCGTCTTTGCCTTTACCGTCGGCCATTCGTGTACCTCGTCAGGACGGCGGCGCGCTGCGCCGCCGTGTGAAACCTTGACTCAAACGCTATCAGGATACCGGACGCTTATCCAGCATGGCATCGATCAGGCCATATTCGACGGCCTGCTCGCCATCCATGAAGTTGTCCCGGTCGGTGTCCTGAGCAATCTTGTCGATATCCTGCCCGGTGTGATCGGCCAGAATGCGGTTCAGCTTGTGGCGGATGGTCAGGATTTCGCGGGTGTGGATCTCGATATCCGCAGCCTGCCCCTGATAGCCGCCCAGTGGCTGGTGAATCATCATCCGCGAGTGCGGCAGGCAGAAGCGCTTGTCCTTCGCGCCGCCGGCGAGCAGCAAGGCCCCCATGCTGGCCGCCTGGCCAATACAGACCGTGGAGACATCGGGCTTGATGAACTGCATGGTGTCGTAGATGGACATGCCAGCGGTCACCGAGCCACCCGGCGAGTTGATGTAAAGGTGGATATCCTTGTCCGGGTTTTCGGACTCCAGGAACAGCAGCTGGGCCACGACCAGGTTGGCCATGTAGTCTTCGACCGGGCCGACCAGGAAGATGACACGCTCTTTGAGCAGACGGGAGTAGATATCGTACGACCGCTCACCGCGCGCGCTCTGCTCCACCACCATCGGGACCAGGCCACCGGCATTACTGATGTCGAACTCGTTACGCATCGCGATTTCCTTACATCTGGTGATTGTCAGGCCCATCGACTAGCGACCCGGCCTGAACCGGGTCGTCTTGCTTACCAAGCACCCATCATGCTTTGGAATCGCTTTCCTCGGCTTCATCTTCTTCAGCCGCTTCCTCGGATTGCTGGGCGGCCTGCAGCACTTGCTCGTAGCTCATGCTGATGTCGTTAACCTGGGCCTGCTCGAGAAGCTTGTCAACGGCCTTGTCTTCCAGCACGGCAGACTTGATCTGCCCCTTGAGCTCATCATTCTGCATGTACTGATCGATGACCTGCTCGGGCTGCTGATATTGAGCCGCAAGCTCTTCGGCACGCGCCCGGATCTCATCATCGCTCGCATCGAGCTCGTGTTGCTTGATGACTTCGGCCAACAGCAGCCCGACCTTGACGCGCGTCTGGGCCTGCTCGGCAAACAACTCGTTCGGCAGCTGGCTGACATCGAAGTCTTCGCCAAGGCCGAACTGCTGCGCCGCCTGCCGCTTGAGTCCGTCGGTCTCCTGCTGGATCAGCGACTGTGGAACGGCCACGTCGTTGGCTTTCTGCAGCGCATCGAGAGCCTGCTGCTTGACGCGGTTCTGGGCCGCTTGCCGGACTTCGCGTTCCATGTTGCTCTTGACCTCGGCGCGGAACTTGTCGGCATCGCCGTCTTCCACACCGAACTCCTTGATGAACTCGGCATCGACTTCCGGCAGCGCCTTGGCGGAGACTTCATGAACCGTGACCTTGAAGGTCGCCTCCTGCCCCGCCAGGTGCTCGGCCTGGTAGTCTTCCGGGAAAGTCACGCTGATGCTCTTCTCGTCACCGGCCTTGGCGCCGACCAGCTGCTCTTCGAAGCCCGGAATGAAACGATTGGACCCCAGTTCGAGCTCGTGCCCTTCGGCGGAGCCCCCTTCGAACGGCTCATCGCCGAGAAAGCCCTGGAAATCGATCTTGACCTTGTCACCCTCTTCCGCTGCGCGCTCGACCGGCTGGAACTCGGCGCGCTGTCCGCGCAGGGTTTCTATCATCGTGTCGATATCGGCTTCGGTGATTTCCGCCTGCGGGCGCTCGATGGTGGTGCCACCGATGCCGCTGAGTTCGATTTCCGGATAGACTTCGAGCGTGGCGACGAATTCCAGATCCTTGCCCGTCTGATCGACCTTCGGCTCGATCGAGGGGTAGCCGGCCGGATTCAGGCTCTGTTCGGTGATTGCCCGCACGTAGTGCTGACGCATCAGTTCACTGACGACTTCATTGCGGACGTCTTTACCGTAACGCTGGCGCACGACCGCCATCGGGATCTTCCCTTGACGAAAGCCATTCAGACGAACGCGCTTGGCGGTGTCTTGCAGGCGAGTCGCAACGGCTTCATCGACCTCGGCTGCGGGAACCTGAACTGTGATGCGACGTTCGATCTGGGATGTCGTCTCAACGGAAACTTGCATAGATGATCCTCTACCGACGGGGGCGTTCTGTGAATGCAACTCAAAGACTGTGACTTCAAAACTGTCATTTCAAAGCAAGGGGGCGATTTTAAGAACCCCCATGCCTACTGGCAAGCAGACTAGCGCGGTAAATGGTGCCAATCGGGGCAAAATACAAGCCCGATGCGGCAAAAATCGACTTTAGGAGGGTTCTTCCACGCATCCGATCCATCGATCGACGACGCCTGGCCGCATACCAGATCCGACAGCTGGAGGGAAAAGCCATGAACAAAGGAGGCAGATAAAGAAGGGAAGAAATGGGGTGGATGATGGGGATCGAACCCACGACCACCGGAGCCACAATCCGGGGC
>NZ_CALFQK010000147.1:0-4550 GCF_937921195.1 uncultured Salinicola sp. | reverse complement strand
GGTCAATTGCACGAAATAGGGCGGCAGGATCAGGGCGCCATCGCAGCCCGCTTCTTCCGCTTCCCGGGTAAGCGCCACGGTTTCGTCTAGCGTTATCGCTCCGGTACCCACGATCAGGGTCCCGGCACTCCCGACCGCCTCCTTTGCCAGGTGGGACAGATGTTTGCGCTCCTCATGACTCAGCGCCCAGAACTCACCTGTGCAGCCGCCGACCATGACTCCGGTCGCGCCGCTCCCCAGCAGGCGCTCGACGTTCGATTGAAACGACTTCTCATCGATGTCGCCGTCGGCTTGAAACGGGGTCGTGACAGCCGGCATCGGGCCGGTCCAATCGACACTCGTTCGATCCATGATCCTCTAGCAGGCTGAGTACGTAGAAATGGTGTGTCCCAGGATATCCTCCGGTCGGGTGCCGAGCGACCCGGGGCGTACGTAGCCCCTCACCCCGTCTGCAGACCGCCCAGCAAAAACCCTCCGTCCACGGGCAGCACGACGCCCGTGATGTAGTCGGCCTCTCCAGATACCAGAAAGAGCACCGCGTGCGAAATATCGAGAGGGGATCCGACCCTGCCCAGCGGAATTCCCTTTGCAATCCGTTCGGCTTGCTCCGGATCGGCGAGAGAATGATGCGTGCTGAGTCCGTTCTTTATGACGCCGGGGGCTACTGCATTCACCGTGATGTCGTGCGGCGCAAGCTCCAGAGCCATTTGTTTTGTCAGTACATGAACGGCTCCCTTGGATGCCGCGTAGTGTGGCTCTTTTCTCGGTGGCATGATGCCCGCTATGGAGCCGATGTTCACCATCTTCCCGCCTCGCCCTTCAGCGATCATCGCACGCGCCACGATCTGACTGCACAGGAACACCCCCTTGAGATTCGTGTCGAGCGTCCGGTCCCACTCCTCTTCGGGAATTTCGAGTAGCGGCGTGATCTCCTCGACTCCTGCGTTGTTGATCAGGATGTCGATAGGACCAAGCTGCATCGCCTGTTCGACCAGAGCCTCGATTTCCGACTTTCGAGTGACGTCCGTTCGGACTGCCGCAGCCCTGCTGCCGAGCGCCTGGATTTGGGCAGCGACGGCCTGTGCGGCGGTCTCGTCGGTATCCCCGATGACGACGTCGGCTCCTTCTTCCGCAAGACGGTGCGCGATTGCCTTGCCAAGGCCCGCGCCTCCCCCCGTCACGATCGCTACTTTTCCTTGGAGCCTCATGAGTCCTTGGTATCCGCGTTCAGGCGGAGGCCCGTGGTAGAATCGAATATGTGGAGCCGTTCGACCCTGAGCGAAAAACGGACCGTCTCACCTGATTCGATGGGCGTGTCTCCAGGTGCCCGCACGATCAACGGCGTGCCCTGGGCATCCAGCCGGACGATGCTCTCATGGCCCGTCCGCTCCACGACCCCCACTGCCGCCGTGTGGTGCCCACTCCCCAGGAGAATATCCTCTGGGCGGATACCGAGCGCAATCGGGCCCGGTGCAGCCGACCGATTGAGCAGACCGGCCGGAAGCGCCACGTCCAGAGCGCCGCAGTGAACCCGGAACCGCCGTTCCCCATCGCCCCCGCCCGACCCCACCAGCTCACCCTCGACCAGAGACATGGCCGGGGAACCGATGAACCCGGCGACGAATACGTTGGCTGGGCGGTGGAAGATGTCGGCGGGCGTGGCGAATTGCTGAAGCACGCCAGCGTTCATGACGGCAATCCGCGTGGACATCGTCATCGCTTCGAGCTGGTCGTGCGTGACGTAGATCATCGTGCGCCCGATGCGTCGGTGCAGTTCGATGAGCTCCGCACGCATGTGGGCCCGAAGCCGCGCATCGAGGTTGGACAGCGGCTCGTCCAACAGAAACACCTGGGGCTCCCGCACCATCGCACGGCCGAGTGCCACACGTTGTTGCTGTCCTCCCGACAACTGCGCCGGTTTGCGGTCCAGCAGTGTCTCCAACTCCAGAAGACGTGCGGTGGCCATGACCCGCTCGGAGCGCTCCGGCTCACGAATGCCTCGTTTCTTCAACGGATAGGCGATGTTCTTCCCGACCGTCATGTGCGGATACAGCGCATAGGACTGAAAAACCATCGCGATATCGCGCTTCGCTGGCGGGACGCTGTTCACCACGCGATCGCCGATGCGGATGGTCCCCCCGCTGGCCTCTTCCAGACCCGCCAGCATTCTGAGCGTCGTGGTCTTGCCGCAGCCCGAAGGCCCGAGCAGGCTGACGAACTCGCCCTCATCGATCGTGAGATCGAGGTCATTGACCGCGACCGTGGAACCGAACGTCTTGCGGACCTTCTCGAAAACGACCTCAGCCATGTATCACCCCTTCACCGCGCCGGCGCCGAAACCCTTGGTGAGCGTGCCCTGCAGAAAGGTGAAGATCACGATGAGCGGCAGGCTCATCATGACGGAGGCGGCCATGAGTAGTGACCAGTCGATGTTGAACGACGTGATCAGCATGTTCATGGTGCCGGCCGTCAGCGGACGTACACTGTCGGAATTCACGAGCACCAGCGCGAAGAGATACTCGTTCCAACAGAGAATGAACGTGAATAGCGCCGTCGAGACGATGCCCGGCAGAGCCTGCGGGAGGACGACATCGACGAAGGCCCCCATTCGGCCGGCGCCGTCCACGAGCGCCGCGGATTCCAGATCCACGGGGATGCTCGACATGAAGGAGCGCAGCAACCAGAGGGCATACGGCAGCGCGAATGTGGTGTAGGCGATCACCAGGCTCGCGAGCGTGTTGGCCAGTCCTAGCTTCGCCATCATCAGATACAGCGGGATGACCAGCACCACGGAGGGCATCAGGTAGGTGAACAGGACGAGCGTCGCGAGGGTCTCGCGGCCGCGGTACTTGAAGCGTACGAGGCTGTAGGCGCCCAGCGTACCGAGCACGACGACTACAACGGTCGTCGTCACCGCCAGGATCATCGAATTACGGAAATACTGGAGGAAGGGCGTATCGGTCAGCAGCCGCCGGTAGTGCTCGAACGTGATAGTTTCGGGCATCAGAGTCGGCGGAATACTGAACAGCTCGGACTGCGGCTTGACCGAGGTGACGATCATCCAGATCAACGGAAAGACGACCGCGAGCACGATCGTCCAGGTGACGACGCTCCAGATCATCCTAGCGCGTGACGCGTTCATCAACCCTCCTCGAGCCGGTTGGTCTGCCGGAGGTAGACCAGCGTAAACCCGAGCAGCACCAGCATCATGGCTACGGCGTAGGTAGACGCCATCCCCATGCGGTTCAGCCTGAACGCCTCCTCATAGACGAGGAGCGACAGCGTCTGGGTAGCCCTCGCGGGTCCGCCCCCGGTCATCAGGTAGATCAAGTCGAACTCCTTGAAGTCCCAGATCGCACGTAGGAGAACGACCACCACGAGCACGTCGCGCAATTGCGGGAGCGTGATATCGGTAAACCGCTGGAAGGGACCGGCGCCATCGATGGTGGCCGCTTCGTACAGTTGCTCCGGGATGGACTGGAGGCGCGCCAACACAACGATCACGACGAACGGGAAGTACTTCCAAGCTCCGACGAGAATGATCGAGATCATGGCGTTGGGCATCTGACCCAGCCAGTTGACGGGCGCGTCGATCAACCCCGCGATCAGCAGAACGTGGTTCAGGATCCCGTAGAGGTCGTTGAAGAGCCACCGCCACACGAGCACGGCCACGACCGTCGACAGGAAGTAGGGGAAGAGGACCAGGCTCCGGGCCAACGACTGGAAGACGATGGATTGGTTGAGCAGGAGCGCCATCGCCACACCGAAGACGAGCTGCAGCATCAGCGTCCCGACTGTCCAGATCAGGGTGTTGAGTGCGGCGTTCCAGAAGTCTCCACTGGCGAGAAGTGCGGTGTAGTTGTCCACCCCTACCCACTCTCCGGCCAACGTCGGGGTGTAGATCGAGAAGAGGGAAAGATAGATCGCCGAAATGAGCGGATACAGAATGACGGCGCAGAACACCAACACCGTCGGGGCGATGAGCACCACGCCAATCCGGGCGTAACGCTTCTCGAGCGACGGTGGTGGGTCGGAGTGCATCAAGCTCAGGAGCGCATGATTTCTTCGAGGCGCGTAACGGTATTGCCGACGGCGGCCTGGGGATTTTCATCATTCAAGACGACCCGCTGCACCATCTCGGCGATCGCGTTCGAGGCGATGATTTCGCCCGCCTTCGTATTGGGTTGGTGGGCCGTCGTCTCGAATCCGAGGTTGTACCCCTGCGCCGCGGCAGAGGCCATGAGGTCGATTTCCTGCGGATACCTGTCGATGATCTCGTTGTCCCGGTAGGCCGGGTTCTCTGCGACGGTCTCGAGCACGGGCAGCACGTGTCCGGGGGCGGCATGTAGCTGGGGGATGTATCCCGCAGGATCGAAAAGAGACGCTGCGAACAGCTTGGCCTCCGCCTTGTTCGAGGCGGCCGAGGGGATGCACACGCAGGGGAAGTCGTTGTACGTCCAAGCCGGTATGTCCCGCGACATCCGTGGATAGAGCGCGCAGGTGATCGAATCCGCGATCTGGGGGTTCTGCGCCGCGACATTGGCCAGTAC
>NZ_CALFQK010000146.1:0-13440 GCF_937921195.1 uncultured Salinicola sp. | reverse complement strand
GGGTGAAGAATTCACCCGCGGTACGCCCAACATGTGGACCACCGCATCGGCCGACGAGGAACTGGGGTTGGTATTCCTTCCGCTGGGCAACAGCGCGGTGGATTACTGGAGCTCGGACCGCAGCCCGCAGGAGAATGCGTTCTCGACATCGCTTGTTGCCCTCGATGCCGAAACGGGCCAGCCACGCTGGAGCTTCCAGACCGTCCACAAGGATGTGTGGGACTACGATCTTGGCAGCCAGGCGACTACCGTCGATCTCCCCGACGGAACGCCTGCGATCATCCTTCCCTCCAAGCAGGGTGAGATTTATCTCCTCGATCGTCGAACTGGGAAGCCGCTCCATCCGGTCGCCGAGAAGCCGGTTCCGCAGGGCGGCGTCGAACCCTCAGAGCGCGCGGCGACGCAACCCTATTCGGGATTTGCCACGCTTCGTAAGCCCTCTTTGGCGGAGCACGACATGTGGGGCATGACGCCGATCGATCAGATGATCTGCCGGATCCAGTATCGCCAGTCAGCCTATGACGGCTACTATACCCCGCCCACATCCGATCGACGCTGGATTCAGTATCCGGGATACAATGGCGGCTCGGACTGGGGGTCGGTCGCGATCGATCCCCGCCGCGGTGTGATCTATGCCAACTACAACGACATGCCCAATCACAACCGGCTTGTTCCCCGAGCGGAAGCCAACCGGAAGGGCTGGAAGCCGCGGGGGCCGAAGGGCAATCTGGGTAAAGGCGGGCCAGAAGGGGCGGGCGATGCGCAGGCAGGGTCGCCCTATGCCATCGACGTGAACGCCGGTTGGCGCTTGGGACTTACCGGACTCCTCTGCAAGGAGCCGCCCTACGGCGGCCTCCGAGCGATCGATATGCGATCCGGCAAAACGCTTTGGGACCGCCCATTCGGATCGGCTCGTTCGAACGGTCCTTGGGGCCTGGCTCTGGGACTTCCCTTCACGATCGGCACGCCCAACAACGGGGGCGGCGTGGTGACGGCAGGTGGCCTGCTGTTCATCGCCGCGACCACCGACAACCTCATTCGTGCCATCGATTTGGAGACAGGCGAAACCGTCTGGTCGGACGTTTTACCTGGCGGAGGGCAGGCCAACGTGATGACCTATGCTGTCGATGGGCGCCAGTATGTCGCTGTCATGGCAGGCGGTCATCATTTCATGGAAACTCCGATCAGCGATGCGTTGGTCACCTATGCCCTTCCTGTGGAGTAGCGCGGGCAGAGTTTGAATGCGTTCGTTGGTCAAGTCGGCGGTTTCGCGACCGTGGCTGGTCTTCTAGGCCGTTTGCGATATTTGCTGAGACTCGAAGTTGATGGGGAAGGGGCAAGACATGGCCTCGCAACGCATGATGCAGCGCTTCGCTCGCTGGCACATCTGGCTCGGATGGGCGGTCGGGTTGCCTTTGCTGATGTGGACAGTGACTGGCCTGTGGATGGTCGCGCGCCCCATTGAGGAAGTGCGCGGCACTCATCTTCGCGCCGACCCCGCGGCCATCAATCCAGCCGGACTGCAATTCCCGGCAACCATCGGCAAACCAATCCGCGAGGCGCGACTGATCTCGCAACCTGGCGGGCCGGCGTGGATCATAACTTCCTCCAACGGGTCCCGGTTGCGTTACTCTGGCAAGCTGGGAACGGTTACGCCGCCGGTCGTGACGGAGGAGGCGCAGCAGATCGCACGGGCGGCGTACAGTGGCCCAGCGAAAGTCGACAATGTAACCTACTTCCCATCGGGAAGGGCCCCGCTAGACTCCCGTTCTGAAGGCTCGGTCTGGCAGGTGCGCTTTGCCGATGGCGCCCGCGTGTATGTGGACGCGACTACCGGCGAGGTTCAGTCGGTACGTACCAACCAGTGGCGGCTCTACGATTTCATGTGGGGCCTGCACATCATGGATCCGGTTACGCGCGAGGACACACACAATCCCTTCGTGATAGCATTCGCCCTTGCCGCTATCGCGGGCACATTGCTCGGATGCATCCTGCTGTTTCGGCGGCGTAAGGCGCGAGTTCGTGTGCCGGTGCCTGCTGCAAAAGAATGATGGGAGCTTGGCTGGATCCAGCACTCACATGGTCGAAATTATGCGGCAACCGATCATCGACAAAAGACGAGATCGGCCACCCGCCTTCGGAGCCTGCCGGAGGCGCCGACTGAAACTGGAAGCACCTGCACTCAGCCCCTGAATCCGAGACCCAGCGGCTTTTCTGCCGCGTCGCCTGGAACCAATCTCTTTATAATCAGCGTATGGAGCCAATTGCCTCTTCGCAGGTCTGCGCACATCGCCGACAGTGCTCAGCACAAATCCCACAATGCTCATGCTTACTCGCGTGCTTCTCGCACTCTTCCGCGCATATGGTGCAGGCGGTTTGGCACGCTCTAATCGCCGCAATGATGACCTCTTCGTTGCTGCCACTGCGGCGAGTTCCAACAGAGCCCGCAGCGAAGCACAAATCGGCGCAGTCGAGGTTCAGGCGAATGCACTGCCGCAGCATCTCAACCTGGTCTTCGGCAGTACATGCATCGGCACACGAGATGCACATCTGCGCACAAGAATAGAACTCCTGAGTGGCGCGAATGAGTACCTCGTTGGTGCTCCCTTGAACTGACGGGTGGGCGGCAATCATGGTGTTCATCTGCGACATGTCGATCCTCCTTTGAGTGCGAGTGGTTCCAGCTGGAATGCTCGATTCAGGTCCGAAGGCCGGGATTTGTTCCCATCAGGGGAGAAGTTTCAGTCGTCTGCAAGGCGTAAGATTGTCGAGCGGCGACGAGGGTCTCTCGCAAGAGTAAACCTATGATATAGAGCATGAAATTGCCGCATCCATTGCACGGCTCGTCGCACGTATTGGACATCTTTCCTCGAGTACCAATTTGACTCTCGTCAGGCACAATTCTGGGAGAGTTTTTGTGAGCTTCAATCCCCTTAAAGAGCGGGGCATCCCACTCGACGCGCAATTGCGTAACTGGTCCGAACTGAACACTGCCCCCTACGACAGTCGGGCTGTGCATCCCTACACCCGCTGCCGCGTCATCGCCATGAACGGCATCGAGGTGGAGGCGATCATTAACTCCCACCAATTCGCACGCCACACCGCTGACGTCGGAATCAAACAGAAGCTGGCGATGGTCCGCCGCATCGAGCAACAGCAGCAGAAGGCCGTCAACTGGCTGATTCCCGGCAATGAAAGCACGATCGAACGGACGATCGGCTACGAGCAGGTGGCGGTCGACCTGACCTCATGGCTGGCTCGACATGAGCCGGACCCGTACCTCAAGAAGGTGTACGAGTTCGCACTGCTCGAGGACTTCGATCACCTCTATCGTTACGCCAATCTGATGGACATGATGGGCGACCATCGCAAGGCGGAGGAGATCACCGGTGACTTGACCGAAATCCTCCCCGGCCGGCCCACGATCTTCGAGCACCGCCACCCGCACGACGAGTTGCGCCGTCCCATGACGCTCAAGGCTGCCGACACGCAATCGGTGATGAACGCGATCACCATCGTCGCCGCCGAGCAGCAGACGATGAACTTCTACATGAACGACGGCAACGTCCCCGAGGACCCACTGGCGCGCGGCCTCTACCTCGAAATCGCGCAGATCGAGGAAGAGCACGTCACTCACTACGAATCGATTCTCGATCCGACGCTGAGTTGGCTCACCAACCTGGTGCTGCACGAATACAACGAGTGCTGGCTGTACTGGTCCTGCATGCAGACCGAAGACGACAACCGCATCAAGGCGCTGTGGGAGCTTCACCTCAACATGGAGATCGAGCACCTGCGAACCGCCTGCGAGATGCTCAAGGACGTGGAGGGCGTGGAGGCCGAAAGCTTCCTGCCCGCACAAGGTATGCCCGAGCCGATGCGGTTCGAGCCGAACAAGGAGTACGTGCGCGAGGTGCTGCGCAATCAGGTGGAATGGACGGCCTACGACGCGAAATTCTTGCCCATCAACGACCTACCGCCTGACCATCGATACTTCGACTACCAGCGCAAGGTCAACGAAGGCGGCGTGCCAAGCGAGCAGGTCATCGAGCGGCACCGCGAGCAGTTGGGCGGTGAGTATCGTTTCACGACCGAGGGTGAGCATCCGGTCGAGCCGCTGCGTGAAAATGGCGACCACGACCGCTATGCCTATCACCAGGCAATCAATCGCAGCCCCGCACTCGAGGAGGCCTGAGATGGGTGAGATCAAGAACACGATGCAAGAGGCGCTTGACACCGTCGCCGGGATGGCTGGCAAGATGAGCGCCGCGGCCACCACGAGCGCCGACAGCTTCGTCGAGAGC
Organism: uncultured Salinicola sp.; assembly: GCF_937921195.1. Classification (NCBI taxonomy): domain Bacteria; kingdom Pseudomonadati; phylum Pseudomonadota; class Gammaproteobacteria; order Oceanospirillales; family Halomonadaceae; genus Salinicola; species uncultured Salinicola sp. The sequence continues at coordinate 9,136 of NZ_CALFQK010000146.1, read as the reverse complement.
GCGGCAATCGGCGACATCTACGAGCGGACTGCTGCGCAAATTGCAATGGAGCGCGCCAGCAATTTCGAGGTGAAGGCATTCGCCGCCAAGATGCTGGCCGATCACACCACCAGCACGCACCAGCTAGAGGCCGGGCTGGAGATGAACGAGACGCGCGGCGTTGCCGCACCGCCGATGGAACCCGATGCGCGGCGGACCAGGATGCTCGACCATCTGGCACAGGCGCCAGAGGAATCACTGGACGCAACTTACCTCGACCAGCAAGTGCTGGCGCACGAGGAGACCGCGACGCTGATGCGCAATTACGCACGGAGCGGCGACAATCCGCAGCTCGTGTCGTTTGCCGAGGGCACTCTTCCGGTCGTCGAGCGGCACTTGGCCGCAGCGAAAGATCTCCGCGCCCGAATCTAGCACATTCAGCAGGTTCCAATTAGGCGGTGAGGTCGCTTGAAATCCCGGCATACCCTCGTCGTCCGTGCTCTCGTCGAGGTGATTGCTCTCGATACAGGTAGCTTAGCAAAGCATGCTGCTCGCTCTCTGAGCAATGAGTCGAGATCCGAAATCTACGCTGGAAAAGGTCTCCGTCAGGGCTGTGGATAACTCCGAGGCCGGGGGTATCCTTGGGGGTATTCTAAGTTCCGTAAGAGAAGAATCGTTTAGATGTCAGTTCTTTACAGACAGGCTCTTGATCCCTCCTCCGCTACCAGGAAATAGCGTCCGCATGTGTTCGCTTGCGTCCGTATACATCCGGATTGTTTACCCAAATCGCTGATTTCAATAACAGATGTGCTACCACGCCAATTCGCTTGGGGCCGTATGCGTCCGTATGTGTTCGCTTGAAGCCGGGGCCTTTATGGGGGTATTTTGGGGGTATCCTCGGGCAGTGCGAAATCAGGCGAGACCCCCAGCTGCGGTCTGTGGCTCACAGCCGGATTCTCACGCTAGTGCAACGGCGTGCCCCAGCCCTTCCGCAACGGGATTGGTCGGAAAGATCCCAATTATTTAACGTGAGTTCGAGTCCCGCCTGAGGATTCGAACAGAGGTGGCCGACTTTGGGGCAGGGGAGGACACAACCTATTCATTCCTAGGATGACCGCTTTGCGCCCCAATTTCGGACGTTCAGAATTGCCGCCGCGGATCCCGAAAGCGGTCATCGTCGCCAGCCCGGCGGTGCTAACTTTCGGGTCTGTTCGCACGAGCCTAGGCCGCCGCGTCCACCACGGTGTTGGCCTCGCCGCCGAGCACGAAGACCCAGATGACGATGCAGGCTATCCAGCCGGCGTTGAAGATCACGATTGCAGTCCATACCGCTGCCGATGTCGCCCTTCGCCGTCCCGGCCCGCGCACCATCTCGCCCGGCCTGTCGCCTCGGAACACGCGCGCGACATCGCGCAGGTGGAGCAGGAGCCAGATCCCCGCCGCCAGGCTGATGACGGCGAAGAATGCTATGAGGGCGGGAAGGAACCACAGGGGCATAGGAGGGTCTCCGTGTTGCGCCGTGATCAGACGGCCGAGCTGAAACGGCGCGCGGTTTGCGAACGGTGTCCGTCCAGCAGTGCGCATACGGTGCGGGCGTGGAGCAGCCCGTCCGGGGTGATGGTGAGCAGGCTGTCGTCGAGGTGGACGAGACCTGGGTCGCGGAAGAGATCCAGTGCGTCGATGAGCACGTCGTCCGATATCGGACCGAAATCCGTCGCGGCGCGGTAGAGCACGTTATGCCACCCCGTAGCAGGTCGTCTGCCAAACGGACCACGCCAGCCGTCGTCGCCAACCGACCCTGACCGTCCAGCATCCTGTAGCGCCCGCTGTTCTTCTCGTTCTGTGCTAGGAGGTCCGGGAAGCTGCTGATCGCCGAACAGCCGAGCCCGATCAGGATCATCGACGGATCATCAGTGAACCCTTGGAAGTTACGGCGCAGATTCCCTTCCGCGCGGGCAAGGGCGAGGGGGTCGCCGGGCTTGGCGAAGTGGTCGACACCGATGGCGTCGTAGCCATGCCCGGTTAGTACCTCATGACCCAGCCACGCCATGCCAAAGCGCTCCTCCTGTCCCGCGAGCGTGGCGGTGTCGTTCATGCGCTGCCGCGGGACGAGGTGCGGCACGTGGGCGTAGCCGAACAGCGCAATGCGGTCAGGCTCCAGAGCGACCGATCTCGTCAGGCTGTCGTAGAGGTCGTCCTGCGATTGTCCCGATAGCCCATACTTGAGGCCGAAGTTGAGCGAGGTCACGCCGTGCCGACGCAGGAGATTTACGGCCTCGCCGATTAGGACTTCGGACCGAACCCTGCCGATGGCCGCCTGGCAACGGGTTGCGAAGAGGGTCGCAACCCGTTCGAAGATGCCGGTCCTCATCGGCAAACTTCCTTTTTCTCGTCGGCTCTTCCGGCCAGATCCTCCTCCTCTTCGATCAGGATGCGGTTCGCCGCTCCTTCTAGGTCCTCGAACTGCCCGTCCCGCATGGCCCAGAAGAAAAGGGCGAGTCCGGCACCGCCGAGACCCAACGCGACCGGTATCAGGAAGACGAGGATGTTCACGGCCTGCTTCCGGTCTTCGCCAGCCGCAGCGAGTTGCCGACGACGATCAGGGAACTGAGCGACATGGCTATCGCCGCGATCAGGGGCGTGACGAGGCCGGCGATCGCCAGCGGCACGGCGAGCACGTTGTAGCCGATCGCGAAGCCGAAGTTCTGGCGAACAATGCGCATGGTCCGGCGCGCGATCGCGACCGCCGCCACGACGGGCATTAATGACCTGCCGACGAAAACCGCATCCGCCGCCTGCTGGCTCACGTCGCTGGCCGTGCCGGGCGCGATGGAGGCATGTGCTGCCGCCATGGCAGGTCCGTCGTTGATCCCGTCCCCTACCATGAGGGGTCGATGCCCGTCCGCCTTCAGCGCCTCGAGCAGGGCCAGCTTGCTCTCGGGACGCTTCCCGCCTTCGCCGATGATGCCGAGTTCTGCGGCGAGCGCTTCGACCGCCGCGTCCCGGTCGCCCGACACGATCCTGCTGCGCACGCCCATGGCGCGAAGCGCGTCGAGGGTCGGGGTCGCGTCCTCGCGCACAGGATCGGTGAATGTGATCTCGACGCTTTCCGAACCGATGCTCAGGATCGTAGCGAGGCTTGCTCGATCCTCTCGTCCGCGTGTCAGCGATACGGGAACCTTACCGAGCAATCCGCTGACGCCCCGTCCTGGCACCTCGGCGACCGCCGTGGGCGAGGCGGGCCGGATGCCGGTCGCCTCGACGGCGGTTGCGATACCCCTGCTGAGGGGATGCCGGCTGGACTGCGCCAGTGCGAGACCGATCGCCTTCTGTTCCGGCGTCAGATGGCCGATGGCGGCGATGGGTTCGCCCTGCGTCAGCGTACCGGTCTTGTCGAACAGCGCCGTATCGATTTCGGCCAGCCTTTCGAGCGCGCTGCCGTCCTTCACCAGGAGCCCGCGCCGGGCGAGCGCGCCCGATGCCACCACCTGCGCGGCCGGGACGGCGAGTCCCAGAGCGCAGGGGCAGGTGATGATGAGCACCGCGATCGCGATCACCAACGACTGGTGCCAGCCCGCCCCCGCGATCATCCAGCCGGCGAACGCGGCCAGCGCTAGCGTATGCACCGCGGGGGCGTATAGGCGGGAAGCGCGATCCGCAACGCGGACGTAGCGGCTGCGCGACTGTCCCGCTTCGTCCATCATCCGCGCTATCCCTGCGATCGCCGTGTCGGACGAGGCGGCGGTCACGCGTACGTGGATGGGATCGCCTAGGTTGATGGATCCGGCAAGCACCGTATCGCCCTCGCGGACGGACTGGGGTGCGCTCTCGCCGGTGAGCATTGAGTTGTCGACCGCGCTCCGCCCGTCCTGGACGACGCCGTCCGCTGCCAACGCTTCGCCGGCCGCCACGAGCATGACCATCCCCTTTTCGAGATCTTCCGCAGCGAGGTTTCGGGTGGAGCCGTCCTCCGTCAGCACGCGGGCGGACTTCCCCATCCGCGAAAGCAGCGCACCGATGCCGGCCCGCGTCCGGTCGCGCATCGTCGCGTCGAGCGCACGTCCTGCGAGGAGGAAGAACAGCAGCATGACCGCGCTGTCGAAGTAGGCGTGGTCGCCTCCGATCACCGTCTCGTGGACACTGAGCGCGGTGGCCAGCAGGACGCCGATCGAGATCGGCACGTCCATGTTCGTCCGGCGATGGCGCAATGCCGCGACCGCGCTCGCGAAGAAAGGTCGTCCGGCATAGGCCACCACCGGCAGGGCGATGAGTGCGGACACCCAGTGGAACAGTTCCCTGGTGACGCCTCCTGCGCCCGACCACACGCTCACCGACAGCAGCATGATGTTCATCATACCGAAGCCGGCCACCGCCAGAGCGCGAAGGAGCATGCGGCTTTCGCCATCGTCTTTCGGAACACTTTCGAGGTCGACGACCTGGGCCTCGAAACCGATCCTGCCGAGTGCACCCAGCAGATACTCGGAGTCCACTTCGGGGCCGTGCCTGATGGCGACCCTCTTGGCGGACAGGTTGACGCGCGCGGCTTCGACCCCATCCAGTTCGAGCAGGCCGCGTTCTATCCTGGCGATGCATGCCGCACACCGCATTCCCGGAACGACGAAGCGACTGTCGAGGGATTCCGCAGGTCGGGGCACACCCGGGTTTGCCGGGGCATTCACTGCAGATGCTCCTCGGTCGACCAGGTCCGCCGGTCCGGGGAGACGATCGTCAGCCGGACGATCCAGCGTCCCTCGTCCAGGGGCTGACGCGCGATGTATCGTCCGGGCGCCGTCTCGATGAAGGCCAGCTTGGTGGTCTCCGGTCGCCCCAGGGGGCGACGCGCCGCGGCGGTGACGGTGGCGCCAGCGGGTGCTGCGGAGGTCGCCACCTCGAGACGAGCGTCGTCGTTGCGGGTGATCCGCGCGGACCATCCGAAGGCCTTCTGTCGCCTAGCGGTATCGAGCCACCCGTTGAATTCCTGGCTGGCGACATAGGAGTTCTCGACGATGACGCCCCCGAAGCCGCGCACCGCGAGCGTCGCCATGAAGAGGTTGACCGCTATGATGATGCCGAACCCCGACACGATGATCATGGCCATGTGCCTGCCGGTGAATTCGCGCTTCATTGCCCGCTTCCGGGAGCATCAAACCGCGCCTCCGCCGCCGCGCTCTCCCGCTGTTCGTCGCGCGACGTCACGGTGAAGTCGAAGTCCTGCGTTGACGCTCCTTTGGGTACGACGACGTACGCCCGCACTGTCAGCACCTCGTCGGCGGGAACGGTTTTCACCTGGGTCCGCGCCGCCGCATCGCGCCCGCCCATGTCGGTCCACATCACTGCGCCAGGAAGGCCGTCGATCGCGATCTCCATCTCGCGTGGACGGCTCTCCATGTTGCGCAGCTTGATCGTGTAGGAGTTGCGCACCGATCCGTCGCTCATCAGGATGTAGGGCGGGTTGCGATCCGGGGAGACCGATAGTCCCACGTGGTTGCGGACACCGAGCGCGAACAGCATGGCGAGGCCGATGCTTCCCCAGATCAGGAAGTACGCGATCGTACGGGGTCGCAGGAGGGTCCTGTAGGGGGAGGGTGTGGGCTCGCCGTTCGCCTCCTTTTCGCAGTCCTCCAGTGTGGCGTAGTCGATCAGTCCGCGTGGGCGGCCGATGTCCGCCATCACCCTGTCGCAGGCGTCGATGCACAGCGCGCAGGTGATGCAGCCGACCTGAGGACCTTCGCGGATGTCGATCCCTGTGGGACAGACGGCGACGCATTGCAGGCAGTCGATGCAGTCGCCGAACTCGCCGGGGTTCCTCTGGGCCTTCTTGACGCTGCCGCGCGGTTCGCCGCGCCAGTCCTTGTAGGTGACCAGCAGCGACTTCTCGTCCATCATCGCGGTCTGGATGCGGGGCCAGGGGCACATGTAGATGCACACCTGTTCGCGCATGAACCCGCCGAGCGTGAAGGTGGTGAGCGTGAGGATGGCGACGGTGATGTAGGCCGCGGGTGCCGCCTCGCCCGCCCAGAAGTCGCGCACCAGCGTCGGCGCATCGGCGAAGTACATGATCCATGCGCCACCGGTCCAGAAGCTGATGACGAGGTAGATCGCATACTTGAACGTCCGCTTGGCGAGCTTTCCGGGGCCTAGGGGTGCCGCGTCCAGCCTGATCCGTGCGTTGCGATCGCCGTCGACTAGACGGTCGACGTGCTGGAACAGGTCGGTCCACACGGTCTGCGGGCAGGCGTATCCGCACCATGCGCGGCCCACCGCGCTGGTGACGAGGAAGAGGCCGAGCGCCGCCATGATGAGGAGGCCGGCGACGTAGTAGAACTCGTGCGGCCATATCTCGATGCCGAACATGTAGAAGCGGCGGTTGGCGAGATCGACGAGCACCCCCTGGTCGGGTGCGTAGGGGCCGCGGTCCCATCGTATCCAGGGCGTGCCGTAGTAGATCGCCAGGGTGACGGCCATGACGAACCACTTGAAGCGGCGGAAGGGTCCGTCGATCCGCTTGTTGTGGACCTTCGTGCGCTTCTCGAAGAGCTTGTTCGGCAGATGCTGGCGCGGCGGCTCGTGCGGTTCGTGGCGCAGCGTCGTCGATTCGGGTTCGGCCACCGCGCTCGAGACCGGCTCGTTCGTCTTCGCCCGTCCGTCCTCGACGACGACCGACCAGTCGCGGTCCCCGCCCTCCCGGCGCGGCGGAGCGCTCGACGCGCGACCGGGATCACGGTTCCGCATCGACCTCCACCGTGGGATTCTCGGCGACCTCGACTAGCTCCTCGCCGCCGCCCAGGGACCAGACGTAGGCCGAGAGCATCTTGATCGTGACCGGATCGAGACGGCCGCTCCAGTGGGGCATCCTCCCCATCCTCGGTTCCAGTATCTGGGCACGTATGTCGGCAGGAGAATTGCCGTAGAGCCAGATCGCGTCGTTCAGACGTGGCGCGCCGAGTTCGCGGTTCCCTTCGCCGGCGGCGCCGTGGCAGGCGCTGCAGTTGTCCCGGTAGGTCTGCGCACCCGCGCTGGATGAGGTCCCCCGCCCATCGAGCGAGAGCACGTGGTTCACGAGCGCGTCCAGCTGGGACCGTTCGAACGCCCCGGCGAACGGTGGCATGATGCTGGTGCGGGTGTCGTCCACGCCTGGAGCTCGGATGCCGTTCACGAGGGTGTATTCGATCGCCTTGAGATCGCCGCCCCAGAGCCAGTCGTCGTCGTTCAGATTGGGGTAGCCGAGCGTCTGGCTTCCGGCCGCCCCCGACCCGTGGCATTGCGAGCAGTGGACCTGGAAGGCGGAGCGGCCCCCGGCTACCGCTTGTGCGAACAGTTCGCTGTTCTCCGGCAGGCGCTCCACCGGTATGCGGGCGAGCTCCTCGCGCATCGTGGTGCGGGCCTGATCGACGACGCTCATCTCCTCGGCCAGTTCGCCGCGGCTGGACCAGCCCAGTACGCCTTCCGTAGCCCTGTCGCCGAGCGGCCATGCCGGGTAGAGCACGACATAGACCACGCCCCAGACGATGGTGAGGTAGAGCGTCCACAGCCACCAGCGCGGCATCGGCGTGTCGAGCTCCTCGATGCCGTCCCATTCGTGCCCGACGGTCGGCGTTCCAGTCGCCTCGTCTATGCGCTTATCGGCCATGGTCTCGCCCCTCGATCTCGTCGTCGCGGAATATCAGGTGCGCCGCCTCCCGGTTCTGCTGCTTCGCGCCCGGGCGGAACACCCACAGGCACAGGCCGAGGAACAGGACGAGGAGTCCGATCAGCCCGTAGCTGTCGGCGAGATGGCGCAGTTGGTCGTACAGGCTCATCGCCCCTTCTCCTCTGCCAGCCGTTCCTGCGCCGCAGCGCTGTCAACGTCGACCAGCGTGCCGAGCATCTGCAGGTAGGCGACGAGCGCGTCCATCTCGGTCACGCGACCGGGATCGCCATCGAAGTCGCGGACCTGTGCCTTGGGGTAGCGTCGCTGGAAGTCCTCGACGTCGCCATCGGCGTCCGGATTGGCCTGGAGCACGATGTCCGCCATCGCCTGGCCTATGTCGCGGTCGGAATAGGGGACACCCACCCGCCGCAGCGCCAGCAGCATGTCGGCGGCGTTGTCCGTGTCGAGCCTGGTCCTGCCGAGGAAGGAGTACTGCGGCATGATGCTCTCCGGCACGACGCTCTGCGGATCCTCGAGATGCTGCACATGCCATTCGTCCGAATACCTGCCGCCGACGCGCGCGAGGTCGGGGCCGGTGCGCTTGGAACCCCACTGGAACGGATGGTCGTACATGCTCTCGGCAGCGAGGCTGTAGTGCCCGTATCGTTCCACCTCGTCCCGGAAAGGCCGGATCATCTGGCTGTGGCAGGAGTAGCACCCCTCCCGCACGTAGATGTTGCGTCCCGCCTGCTCGAGCGGCGTGTAGGGCCGCATGCCCTCGACTTCCTCGATCGTGTTGTCGATCCAGAACAGGGGCGCGATCTCGACGATCCCTCCTATCGCCACGGCTATGAAGGAGAAGATCGCGAGGAGGTTGATGTTCTTCTCCAGCTTCTTGTGCTGGGATGCGAGACCCATGGCGTTCCGTCCTATTCCGCTGGTTCGGGGATGGCCGACCCGGCGAGGGGGCGGTCCTTGTCGGAATCGTAGGCGGGCATTGCGCCCATCGGCGCCTCCTCGCGGAGCCGGCCTGCTATCGTCATCCAGACGTTGAAACCCATGATGACGGCACCGGCGAGGTACATCGCCCCGCCGACGGCTCGGATGATGTAGAGCTCGTGCAGGGCCGCGACGGTCTCGGCGAAGCTGTTCACCAGGTATCCGTCCGCGCCGTATTCGCGCCACATCAGCCCCTGGGTGATGCCGGCCACCCACATGCTGGCCGCGTAGAAGACGATGCCGAGTGTCGCGAGCCAGAAGTGCCAGTTGATCATGCGCAGCGAATACATCCGCTCGCGCTTCCACAGGCGCGGCACGAGGAAGTAGACCGCGGCGAAGCTGATCAGCCCGTTCCATCCCAGTGCGCCCGAATGCACGTGGCCCACTGTCCAGTCGGTGTAGTGCGAGAGCGAATTGACCGCCTTGATGCTGAGCATCGGCCCTTCGAAGGTGGCCATGCCGTAGAAGGCCATCGCCATGACCATCATCCGGATGATCGGATCGGTGCGGACCTTGTCCCATGCCCCG
>NZ_CALFQK010000145.1:0-6238 GCF_937921195.1 uncultured Salinicola sp. | reverse complement strand
GCGATTGGCTTGCCAAGGAAACCTCACTTCCGTTTTCTCTGCCGACAGAGGCGCAGTGGGAGTACGCGGCACGTTCGGGTGGCAAGTTTATACCTTATGGCACTATTACCGGGGCTCTGGAAAAAGGTACGAGCATACCCACGCTAGCCGATGTCGATAAATCAACAGGCGCTGGTGATAATAGCATCTATGCCCCTTATCCAGTTAGGTTGTATCCTCCGAATAGCCTAGGGTTGTATCAGATGGGGGATAATGGCTATGTATGGACTTTTGATTGGTATCAACCTGATTACTACCAGTATTCTCCCAAGGAAAATCCTAAAGGGCCAAGTGGAGGGAGTGAAAAGGTCGTCAGAGGGTTAGCGCCTGGTGAAGGTCTGGGAGGGGCGCTGACAATGGAAAGATATCATAGGAGGCCAGGCTTGATGTCTTCAGGTGATGATAAAAGCTCGGCGGTGCCATACACTTTTCGTTGTGTGTTGAATGACAAAAGCTTGAAATGATGGGGGGTTGGCTTTGGTGTTCGATTTGCAAGGCTTCCTACGGTGCTAAGTGACCTGCATGGGATTGGTCATAAGCTCACGTGACAGGTGTTGAACGGCATGTTATGACTAAAGGTTTCGGAAAAAAGGAATTATCTATGAAGTCTCGGTTCATTTTGTTGGCGCTATCGAATTTGAGCTTGGTTGCCTGTGGCGATGGCCATGCTGACTCGAAAAACCAACAAGCGGTCGATGCGTTGATCAAGAAGACGAAAGACGAGCTCGTCCGTGTCGAGAGTGGCACCTTCCAGATGGGGGACTTCGGGCCGATCGATCCCAATCTAAAAGGCAGCGACAAGGGGTTGCCCTATAGCGCGGATCAAGACAACAAGCCGTTGCATGAGGTCACGCTGGATACGTTCTATATGTCGCCGACCAAGGTGACCTACGCCGATTACGATGTTTACACCGAGGCTACGGGCAAAGACAAGATCAATAGCACTAATCAGTTCGAGATGCAGTTTCGCCAGGATAACGTCCCCGCTGGCGTGGACTGGTATCAGGCCAAGGATTATTGCGATTGGCTTGCCAAGGAAACCTCACTTCCGTTTTCTCTGCCGACAGAGGCGCAATGGGAATACGCGGCGCGTTCGGGTGGGAAGTTTATACCTTACGGCACCAGTACAGGAACGCTGGAGAAAGGGAAAAGCATTCCTACCGATGAGGATGTCGGCAAAGCTACTCACGCAGGTGATTACAGTGGGCTGGCACCTTACCCTGTGACGTTGTATCCGCCCAATAAGCTCGGGTTGTATCAAATGGGTGATAATGGATATGAGTGGGTTTCTGATTGGTACCAAGCTGATTATTATGCGCGTTCTCCCTTAAAAAATCCGAAGGGGCCGGAGAAAGGCGATGAAAAAGTGGTGCGTGGTATATCTCATGGACAAGGCTGGGGTGGTGTGTTGACAATCAGACGGGATCATGTGCCACCTAAGATAGGCGACAAGTATCTCCATTCCGAGTTTTCCTTTCGCTGTGCACTGAACTCCGGCAGTATGATCAATTGAGTTTTGAAGGATGGGCGGATAACGTGCGCCCATCCTTTTTATACTCAAGCCACAGTGGTTGTGGTTTTGTCAGGTTGACAGATGGCTTTAGTTGGGTTGTTGCAAGGCTTGTAGAACTCCGGGGAGATCTGCTGCCGAACTTGGGTGAAATATTCCTCTACCCGATTTCTTACCATTTTTCCGCCCTTGGGCGCGATTGGAGGCAAGTCCTTATATATTCTTCGAAGATCGTTGTTGTAATCGCTGGTGTAAGCCTTCGATAACTGGGGGAATTGTTCGCTTCTTTCTTTCTCTCCCATGTCAAGAAAGCTGTACACTCTCTGTTCTCCTTGCTCTTGACAGGCTTTCTTTTCATCCTGAGCTATTTTTTTCGCTGTAATAGCAGGTGCCACCCTTTGCATTACGCAGTCAAATTCCGCCTTGGATTGCACCCATTCAAACACTCGAATAATAGCCCTTTTTCTGTTGGGCAATGCGCCAAAGCGGTAGGCGTCTCGATCTAAAGGTGAAACGGCATTGCGCAAATCCACTTCGTCAATCACAGAAGTTGTCGTCAGGAGGTAAAGTAAAGCCCCCTTGGCTTCCGGTGATGCATATTTTAACATGTCAGGGTCTGCGTTTATTCGCGACGTCAAACTACCTCTTTCTAGTCCTTGCTCAATGCTGCTTTTGACTTGGAGGTATTTTTCGTTTGCTATCGCGGAAATTCTACCTGCAGTATAGTTTAAGTAGCTTTCTATTTTTTCGCCAGTCAATACTGTCATGTAAATGATGTTGGATATTGTTCTGAAGGCTTCAGCTCCAATAAAGTCGAGCCTTCGATAGTTTACATGGCGAAGCTGATAAGCAACCCATTTGATAAATTCTACTACTAGGGTGGCATCGATTTCCCCCGATACCTTTCCCTTGGCGCCAACGCCCCAGCAGAAGCCGGCCTTGGCCATAAATTTGAACTTGCCCGCATCGTAGGAAATGTTCAAACCACCCTCGAACCCCGCACCTGCTTGTGCTGTAGCCTGCGGAGCCAGCTTGCCAAAAGGACGGAACTCATCGACTTCGGGGTTTTTCCATTCGATTTGGCCAGTAATCGTGCAGCTCATCTCGGCGCCGACGAAAGCACGAATCTGATTGCCCGAGTCGCTGTCTTCCTCCTCCTTCGTCGACATGTCTATTCGCTGCATGCCGGGCAGGGTTTGGGAGTCCAGAGTGCCGCGGGTACCTACCGTCCTACCACCGGGCCGACTGAGATCGGCATCGATATTCAGCTCGGCGGCAATGCTGGCGCCTATACCTCCCTCTGTCACCATGATCATATGAGAGCGAATCATGCCCAAATCGATCAACTGCGTTGGTTTGGACTTCTTTTCCTCATCATTTGTCTCTGCGGTCTCCGCGTTCTCTGCATCCGCCGTCGATTCCTCCGAAGCAGATTTTCTCAACGGTAATTGGAAAGCCATGATGTAACCACCAGGCGGCTCGTAGCAGTGGATTTCGCTCTTCGCCTGCGCCAGCATCAGTTCGGCATGCCCGGTGGCTTTGATCGAGCCGCTCATCTGGTAGGGGTTGGCATTGACAGAGATACCGCCAGCGCCATAGGCCCAACGCATCAGTTGCGCCTCGTTGTTGAGCGTGACCTTGGCCGAACCCGTCTGATGCTCGTCCGCAGGGGCATCTCCACCGGCGAGCTGTAGATTGCGGTTGGTGGCCTGGCTCCAGTGGAAAAGTTCCTTCTCCTGATCCTCCAGTGCCAGCCAACCGTCGATCCAGGGCTTTTCTCCGGAGAGTCTGCTTCTCAGATCCTGAAGCTGGCCTCGTAGCGTTTCCCAATCGACCTGACCACTGGTATTGATGATATCCGTGTGGCCGCTGCTGGATAGCGGATAGCGCTCCCAGTCGGGTGATATCTTCTCCGCACGAACGTATCCCATGCGAAATCCGGCGTCTGACGCGCGGCATCCCCGGCGCTGTAGTGCCACCAGCTCCACGATGTTATTGCTCGGGTCTTCAAGGCTTGTCAGGGAGTCGACAACTTCGTTGAGCTTGGCATTGGCCTTGTTGAGTCGGCTCTGGGCGAGCTGGACTTGCAGCCCGACGCTGCCCCGGTTGCCCACACCACCGGCGGCTTCGATATGGGGGCGCTCGTCTTCGTTGTAGTAACTACCGTGGACATAGGCGATATATCGGTCTTGCCACTGCTTGAGGTTCGCCATGGCACGTTGCTGCTCTTCTACCAGTGCCTCGAGCGTTGTCATTTCCGTATTGAACTCGGGCATTGCCTCACGGGGCACCAGGAGGATGGTGTTGGTCCCGGTCAGGTAGAAAAGCTGATCGGCTGGGTCGTTGGAAGCCTGGGCCCCATCCGCGCATAGGCGGGTCTGGGCTTGGCCGTGAGTTTCGATCTGTGAGGAGCTGCTCATGACAGAGTGCCTTCCGCTGCATCATCGAAGCGATCGAGTATCGTGACTCTCAACTGCTCCGGCTTACGAGTCAGGATCTTCTGAGTTTTACCTTCGGCATCGGCGCGGCCTTCGACAACCTGACCCTCGGCCGTCTCAACGCGATAGCTGGCGTATGGCAGGATTTTTCCCGAACGTTTGTCACTCAAAGTGAAATACTGCTCATAGGGGCCTTGCGATTCGGGTAATGAATCGAAGGCCATGGGCATGCTCGTCGGCCCACCGAAGTTGTGCTGCGCCCCCTTGATATCCGCAGCACCCGGACAGTGGACCTCGATATTGCCGCCTTCGATGCGGATATAGCCGCCGCCGCTCTGCAACAGAATGCCGTTCTCGGCCTGGATTTCGATGCGGCCTTCGGTCGACGTCACCTGGACGCCTTTCTCCGCGGTGAAAGCCATCTCTCCATCCTGCGCCTGCATCTCCACCTTGCCCCGCGCCGCAAACAGCTTGATGCCCGCCTTCTGCACGAACAGCGAGAGCTTCTCGGAGATCGAGGCGACCAGGCTCTTGCCGGTGGCGATATTGACGTCCTCGCCGCTGGAGACACTCAGCGATCTGCCCTGGGCCAGGTGGGTCGATTCCGGCGTGCTCAGGGTGATGCCGGCGGGCGAGGCCATATGCAGCCACGGCGCTTTCATGCGTGCCGCTTCGCCGCGGCCGCCGCTGTCGGTGGCGCCGCGGGCGTTGCTCTGATCAGCATCCGAAAGCTGTTCGCTGTTGCCGTAGCGGTCGTCGGCGTCCTCGCCCGCCTGCTTGAGGTGGGTACGGCTGTCGAGTGCTTCGGCGTTGTGGTCCTGGGCACTCTGGCTCAGCGTGTCCGTGAGCTGGTAGGCGCTGTCGAGCTGCTGTTTGGCCGGGGTGAGGTCGAGCTGGTCACCGCTGGCGCCGAGCTGGCCCCAGCTGGTGAGGTAGAGCCCCTGGTTGGCGCGGATGGCGCCATAGGCGTCGGTGCGCAGTTCGAACCCGGTACCGCGGAAGGCGCCGCGGGTGTTGCCGGTCTGGTGGATCAGGTAGCCGAGGTTGAGCTGGCTCTTCTCGGCTTCGGAGTTGAGCCGGACACGCTCCTGGTCGGTGGCGTCGTCGAACACCAGCTCGTTGTACTTGCTGCCGCGGTAGGTCTTGCTCTTGAACCCGGAGAGCAGGCCGTGGCTGTGCCAGTCCGGGGTCTGCTCGCCGTTGTAGACCCGGCCGGTGATCAGCGGGCGGTCGGCATCGCCTTCGAGGAAGTCGACCAGCACTTCCTGGCCGATACGCGGCACGAACACGCCGCCCCAGCCGGCGCCGGCGTTGGGCTGGGAGACCCGCAGCCAGACGCTGGAGTTCTCGTCGTTCTGGCCCTGGCGGTCCCAGTGGAACTGCACGCGAACGCGGTTGAGGTGATCGGTGTGGATCTCCTCGTTGGCGGGGCCGACCACGGTGGCGGTCTGGGGCCCGCCGATCACCGGGCGCTGATGGGTCAGCGGATGGCGGTAGGGCTGGGTGCGGCGCTGGGCTTCGAGATCGACCAGGAAGTGGCCGGTGCCGCCACTCATGTAGTCGGAGAGACGATCGCTATCGCCTTCGTCTGCCAGCCCATGCGCCTGCTTGGCCGCCTCGAGCTGAGGCTGCAGGCTGCCCGGCAGCGCCTGGAGCTGGGCCGAGACCGGCAGGGCGTTCTCGGCGTGGACGGTGACGCCCAGCAGCAGGAACTGGCGCTCTTCTTCGCCACCGGTGTCGTGCAGCGGGTGCTGGGTGAGTTCGAACCAGCGCCCGGCCTGGAGCTGGCGGGCGCCACCGCTGCCGCGAAAACGCTTGGCCAGGGATTCATGCGCTTCCAGCCGGTTTTCGGTGAGGCGTTCGCCGCAGCTGCGGGCGGGATAGTCGCGACGCAGGTCGAAGCAATGATCGACCAGGTCATCGCGGACAGCCCGGTGCAGGTCGCCCAGTGCCGCGACGCCGACCCGGAGAAGCGCGGCAAGATGATCGGCTACTTCGTCGGCCAGGTGATGAAAGCCTCTCGCGGTACCG
This sequence comes from uncultured Salinicola sp., assembly GCF_937921195.1. Taxonomy (NCBI): domain Bacteria; kingdom Pseudomonadati; phylum Pseudomonadota; class Gammaproteobacteria; order Oceanospirillales; family Halomonadaceae; genus Salinicola; species uncultured Salinicola sp. The sequence goes on along the minus strand of NZ_CALFQK010000145.1, from coordinate 220 downwards.
CCAACCCACAGCAGTTCAATGGCCTGCTCAAGCAGAAGCTGGACGAAGCCTGAGTCGGCACTGCCTAGCAAACTAGCCCTGCCCCAATGCAAAAGCCCATGGCCAAGGCCATGGGCTTTTGTTTGATAGAAGAGGAATGCTCCGTTTCACAATCTCTTTGTCGCGGTGCTTTCCCGACGCAGCTTGCGTGGCCAGTACACCGGCCAGCACAGCAGTAGCG
>NZ_CALFQK010000144.1:0-6859 GCF_937921195.1 uncultured Salinicola sp. | reverse complement strand
GCTGGGTGGTCTGGGCATCAATACCCTGATTCACGCCAGCCGCTAGCCCGCGTCGGAGGTCTCCTCCCAGTCCTTGACGGTCGATGACAGGGTCTTCAGCCGCGCGATCGCGAGGCGCGATACCGGGCTCAACTCGCCGCCATCCGTGTCGGCATAGTCGATGATCTGGCGCTTCATGCTGCGCGCCCAGAATTTCTTGAGGTGCGTGGCGACCAGTTCGGCCGCCTGGGCGTCGTCACCATGGTGCAGGTTGTTGGCGCTGATCTGATTGACCATCTTGATCAGCGGCGCGGTTGGCCCGCCATGGCCCGCATCATTCATGCTCGAGTCGCTCATCTCGCGCGCTCCCTGACGTCGAAAGAGTGGCCGGCGGCGCTCATTTGAGCGCCGCCTCGGCGGATTCCAGATAACGCTGCTGACGTTCGTCGAACTGGCGGAAATGCTGCTGCCAGGACGAGGGCTGGGAGACCTTTTCCACCTGCACCGCCGTCACCTTGTACTCCGGACAGTTGGTGGCCCAGTCGGAGTTGTCGGTGGTGATCACGTTGGCGCCGCTGCCCGGATGGTGGAAGGTGGTGTAGACCACGCCCGGCGCCATGCGGTCGCTGACACGGCAGCGCAGCACCGTGCGCCCGACGCGGCTGCTGATGCCCAGCCAGTCGCCGTCGCGCAGGCCGCGGACCTCGGCGTCCGAGGGGTGGATCTCCAGCACGTCCTCGGCGTGCCAGGCGCTGTTGTCGGTACGTCGGGTCTGGGCGCCGACGTTGTACTGGCTGAGGATGCGCCCGGTGGTCAGCAGCAGTGGATAGCGTCGGCTGGCGCGCTCCTCGGTGGCGACGTATTCGGTGATGGCGAAGTTGCCCTTGCCGATGGGGAAGTCCAGCGCGTGCATGGTCGGGGTGCCGTCGGGGAAGGCGTCGTTGCACGGCCACTGGATGCTGCCCAGCTCCTCGAGCCTGGCATAGCTGACGCCGGTGAAGGTCGGTGTCAACTGGGCGATTTCGTCCATGATCTCGGAGGGGTGGGTGTAGTGCATCGGGTAGCCCAGCGCGTTGGACAGCGCCTGGGTGACCTCCCAGTCCTCCTTGCCGGCCACCGGCGGCATCACCTTGCGCACGCGGTTGATGCGTCGCTCGGCATTGGTGAAGGTGCCGTTTTTCTCCAGGAACGTGGAGCCGGGCAGCAGCACATGGGCGTACTTGGCGGTCTCGTTGAGGAAGATGTCCTGCACGATCAGGCAGTCCAGCGCGGTCAGCGCCGCCTCGACATGCTGGGTGTTGGGATCGGACTGGGCGATGTCCTCGCCCTGGACGTAGAGCCCCTTGAAGGTGCCGGCGATGGCGGCGTCGAACATGTTGGGAATGCGCAGCCCCGGTTCGTCGTCGATGGTGGTGTGCCAGAGCGTCTCGAACTTCTCGCGCACGGCGGGATCGGCGACGTGCTGGTAGCCCGGCAGTTCGTGGGGAAACGAGCCCATGTCGCAGGAGCCCTGGACGTTGTTCTGGCCGCGCAGCGGATTGACCCCGACACCCTCGCGGCCGATGTTGCCGGTGGCCATGGCGAGGTTGGCGATGCCCATCACCATGGTCGAACCCTGGCTGTGCTCGGTGACGCCCAGGCCATAGTAGATCGCCCCGTTGGCGGCGTTGGCGTAGGCGCGGGCCGCCTCGCGGACCTGCACGGCAGGCACGCCGGTCACGGTCTCGAGGGCTTCCGGGGAGTTCTGGGGTTCCTGGATGAAGTCACGCCAGCGCTGGTAGGCGTCGCTGTCGCAGCGTTTCGCGATGAAGTCGGCGTCTTCCAGCCCTTCGGTCACCACCACATGGGCCAGCGAATTCACCAGCGCCACGTTGGTACCCGGCTTGAGCGGCAGGTGCAGGCTCCTGCCGCCGTGGGGCGTCTTGAGCAGATCGATCCGCCGCGGGTCGGCGACGATCAGCGTGGCGCCCTGGCGCAGGCGGCGCTTCATCTGCGAGGCGAACACCGGGTGGGCGTCGGTGGGGTTGGCGCCGATCACCAGAATGGTGTCGGCCTTCATCACCGAGTCGAAGGTCTGGGTGCCGGCGGACTCGCCCAGGGTGGTCTTGAGGCCGTAGCCGGTGGGCGAGTGGCACACCCGCGCGCAGGTATCGGTGTTGTTGTTGCCGAAGGCGGCGCGGATCAGCTTCTGGACCAGATAGGTCTCTTCGTTGGTGCAGCGCGACGAGGTGATGCCGCCGATGCTCTCGCGACCGTGCTTCGCCTGGGTCTCCCGAAGGCGTCGCGCGGCGAAGGCGATCGCCTCGTCCCAGGCGACGGGGCGCCACGCTTGGTCGATGCTGTCGCGGATCATCGGTTCGCGAATGCGATCCTTGTGGGTGGCGTAGCCGAAGGCGAAGCGTCCCTTGACGCAGGAGTGGCCATGGTTCGCGTCGCCACCCTTGTAGGGCACCATGCGTACCAGCTTGTCGCCCTTCATCTGCGCCTCGAAGGAGCAGCCCACGCCGCAGTAGGCGCAGGTGGTCACCACGCTGTGTTCGGGCACGCCTTGGTCGATGACGCTCTTCTCCATCAGCGTCGACGTCGGGCAGGCCTGCACGCAGGCGCCGCAGGAGACGCACTCCGAGTCCATGAACGGCTCGTTCTGGCTGGCGGCGACCTTGGAGTCGAAACCGCGCCCTTCGATGGTCAGGGCGAAGGTGCCCTGGACCTCGCCACAGGCGCGCACGCAGCGCGAGCAGACGATGCACTTGCTGGGGTCGAAGCTGAAGTAGGGGTTGGAGTCGTCGATCTCGGCATCCAAGTGATTGGCGCCGTCGAAGCCGTAGCGCACCTCGCGCAGGCCCACCGCGCCGGCCATGTCCTGCAGTTCGCAGTCACCGTTGGCGGGGCAGGTCAGGCAGTCCAGCGGATGGTCGGAGATGTAGAGCTCCATGACGTTGCGCCGCAGCTTGGCCAGCTTGCCGTTCTGGGTGGTGACCGCCATGCCCTCGGCCACCGGCGTGGTGCAGGAGGCGGGGTAGCCGCGCCGGCCCTCGATCTCGACGGCGCACAGGCGGCAGGAGCCGAAGGCCTCGAGGTTGTCGGAGGCGCACAGCTTGGGAATGGTGATGCCGGCGAGCGCTGCGGCACGCAGTACCGAGGTGCCCTCCGGTACGCTGATCTCGACGCCATCGATAGTCAGCGGAACCAGGGTTTCCGAGAGTCTTGCCGGTGTTCCCAAGTCGCGGTCGAACTGTTTCGGATCGAAATGTTGCAGCATGACTACCTCCCGCCTTCGGCTTGTCGCGGTGTCAGGTCATCGGGAAAATGCTTCATCACGCTCTGTACGGGGAACGGGGTCATGCCCCCCATGGCACAGAGCGAACCATCGACCATGGTGTCGCAGAGATCGGAGAGCAGGGCGAGGTTCTCCTCCGCCCGCTCGCCGGCGCGAATACGGTCGATCACCTCCACGCCGCGCACGGCGCCGATTCGGCACGGGGTGCACTTGCCGCAGGACTCGACGCTGCAGAACTCCATGGCGAAGCGGGCCTGATCGCCCATGTCGACGCTGTCGTCGAACATCACCACGCCGCCGTGGCCGACCACGCCCCCGAAGGCGGCGAAGCCTTCGTAGTCGATGGGGCTGTCCCACTGGCTCTGGGGCAGATAGGCGCCCAGCGGCCCGCCCACCTGCACCGCCTTGAGCGGTCGGCCGCTACGCGTGCCGCCGCCGAAGCTCTCCATCAGCTCGCGCAGGGTGGTACCGAAGGCCAGTTCCACCAGACCGCCACGCTCGACGTTGCCGGCCAGCTGCAGCGCCAGGGTGCCGCGGGACCTGCCCATGCCGTAGTCGGCGTAGGCCTGGCCGCCCTGGTCGAGGATGAACGGCACCGCGGCCAGCGAGAGCACGTTGTTGACCACGGTAGGCTGACCGAACAGGCCCTCGATGGCGGGCAGCGGCGGCTTGGCGCGAACCAGCCCGCGCTTGCCCTCCAGGCTCTCCAGCAGGGATGTCTCCTCGCCGCAGATATAGGCCCCGGCGCCCAGGCGCACTTCGAGGTGGAAGGCCTGGCCGCTGTCGAGGATGTCGTCGCCCAGATAGCCGGCCGCCTCGGCGCGGGCGATCGCCTCGTCGAGCATCGTCTGGGCCAGCGGATACTCCGAGCGCAGGTAGATATAGCCCTGGGTGGCGCCCACGGCGAGCCCGGCGATGGTCATGCCCTCGATCAGCATGAAGGGGTCGCACTCCATCACCAGGCGGTCGGCGAAGGTGCCGGAGTCACCCTCGTCGGCATTGCACACGATGTACTTCTGCGCCGCCGGGGTGTCGTGGACCGTCTGCCACTTGATGCCGGTAGGGAAGGCCGCGCCGCCACGCCCGCGCAACCCCGAGGCCTTGACCTCGTCGACGATGCCTTGGGGGGCCAGCGCCAGCGCGTTTTGCAGGCCGGCGAAACCTTGCCGTGCGGTGTAATCCTCGAGCGACAGCGGATCGGTGAGGCCGATGCGCGAGAAGGTCAGGCGCTGCTGGCGCGCCAGATAGGGGTGATCCTCGATGTCGCCGAGGGCCAGCGCGTGTTCCTGACGCCCCTCGAACAGCCCGGCCTCGACCAGGGCGTCGACGTCGGTGGGCGCCACCGGGCCGTAGGCCACCCGGCCCGCCGCGGTCTCGACCTCCACCAGCGGCTCCAGCCAGAACAGCCCGCGGGAGCCGTTGCGCTTGAGCTGGATCGCCACGCCCAGGCGCTCGGCGGCCCGCGTCAGGCGTGCTGCCACGGCGTCGGCGCCGAGTGAACGGGCGGTGGTGTCGCAGGGCACATAGATCGTGGTCGTCATCACTTCACCTCCACCACGGTGGCGCTGAGCTGGGCCGTCAGACGGTCGAAACCGGCGGCGTCCATGCGGCCGTGGACCTCGTCGTCGACCCGTAGCGAGGGGCCGCAGGCGCAGTTGCCGAGGCAGTAGACCGGCTCCAGGGTGAATTCGCGATCCGCCGTGGTCTGATGGTAGTCGACCCCCAGCGCGGACTTGACGTGCGCCTCCAGCGCCCGCGCGCCCACCGCCTGGCACGCCTCGGCGCGGCACACCTGGATCACGTGGCGCCCCGGCGGCTGGGTGCGGAAGTGGTGATAGAAGCTGATGATGCCGTGGACTTCGGCGCGGGTATGGCGCAGCGCCTCGGCGATGATCGGGATCGCCGCCTCGGGGATATGGCCGAAGCGGTCCTGGAGCGCGTGGAGCGTCGGCAGCATGGCGCCCGGCAACGAGCGGTGCTCGTCGACAACGGCCTGGATCTGCGCCGACGTCCAGGTGTCGGCGGCCTGCGGACTAGCGTGTGACATGGCCTGGTCGTCTCATCAAGTTGCTGGTCTGTGCCCGACGGTGGCTTCACGCATGCCGGGACTCGTCCAATCGTCTTATAGGAATCGTCGTTCTTAACTGGTTTAAGTCAGGGTCCCGCTATTCGCCAAACTAGCACTCCCCGGAGGCGCAAAAAATATGAACGAAGATGCTTAGAAAAAAGTTGAATATCACCCCAGCCTGGCTGTTCCGCAGTGACGATGGCGAGCTGCTCGACCCGGTGCTGTTTCGTCTGCTCGCCAATCTGCGCGAGTCCGGCAAGCTGACGCGCGCCGCCGAAGCCGCCGGTGTATCCTACCGTCACGCCTGGAATCTGCTCAATCGTGGCGAGGCGTTCTTCGGCATGGCGCTGGTGGAGATGCGCAAGGGCCACGGTACCCGGCTCTCCCCCCTGGGGGAGAAGCTGCTGTGGTCGGAGCAGCGGGTGAAGGCGCGTCTGGGGCCGCAGATCGACAGCATGGCCTCGGAGCTAAACAACCAGTTGCAGCAGTTGCTGGAGGGCGCCCACCCGGTGTTGCGACTGCACGCCACCCACGGCTACGCGGTGGCGCTGTTGCCGGAGAGCTGCAGCGAACTCGATCTGCGTTACTGCCATCCCGGGGAAGCGCTGAGTGCCATGGAGCGCGGCGAGTGCGACCTGGCCAGCTTTCATCTGCCCACCTGCCCGCGGTTGGCGGCGCGGGTGATGCGGGTCTATCGGCGGCCACTGGGGCGCCAAAAGTTGCGCGTGATCCGGTTCGTGACCCGGCGACAGGGGTTGATCCTGCGCGCCGCGGATCGCGATCGCATCGGGGGGCTGAGCGATCTCACCCGACCCGGGGTGCGCTTCATCAATCGCGACGAGCACTCCGGCACGCGGATCCTGTTCAATCTGCTGCTGGAGGAGGAGGGGATCGGCGAGGCCCAGATCCAGGGCGCCGAGCGGGAGGAGTTCACCCACACCGCGGTGGCGGCCTACGTCGCCTCGGGCATGGCCGATGTCGGTTTTGGATTGGAAGCGGCGGCAGCGCAGTTCGGGCTCGACTTCGAGCCGCTCTCCACCGAACACTACCTGCTGGTCTGCCCCGAGGATCGGCTGCGGCAGCAGAATGTCCAGGAGCTGCTGACGTTCATGGGATCCAGGGGATTTCTCGCTCAGCTCGAATCACTGACCGGCTACGCGGCGGATCGATGTGGCGAGGTGGAGACGTTCGAAGCGCTGCTGGCGGGGGACAGGGCGTAGAGGGCCGGACACGATCGTGTCCGGCCGTCGTTCAGGGGCAGTGCGCCGGTATCAGAACAGCGCGGCCGCCTTGGCCAGGGCGATGTAGAGTCCGATCAGGAACGGCACGCCCACGCCGAGCCAGGCCAGCACGCCACCGATACCGAAGCTGCCGCGAGCCGCGGTCTCGGCATTGGAGGAGACGCTATCTTCCTTCTGCAGCGCGCGCTCACGGGCCAGTTCGTCGTCGCTCATCTGCTGCTCCGGCTTGACCGGCTGGACCAGGGCGTTGCAAATCAGGCCCAGGAACAGCAGGCCGGCCATGATGTAGAG